>JBAZXJ010000168.1:0-4285 GCA_041659865.1 Candidatus Margulisiibacteriota bacterium
GGCTTGATAAAAAGTCCTGGTAATACTATTTCGGTGACCGGTTCGACCCGTGAAACCATTAGTTCAGACCAGATCAGGTGGAATGCATCATTCTCGCGCGAAGTACCGGTAGCGAACCTGAAAGCTGGTTATGAAATGATCAAAAAGGACCAGTCGGAGGTCCTGGCCTATATGGTCGAACAGAGCATCGCGACCAGCGATGTGGTCTTTTCGACCGTCGCTCTGGAAAAACCTTATGAATATAACCAGAACCTGCCCAAGAACTATATCCTGCGTCAGAACGTGCTGATCAGGTCCAATGACGTTGAGAAAGTGACCGGACTGGCGCAAAATGTGCAAAGACTGATCGACCGGGGCGTGGTTTTCTCCAGCTCGCCTCTGGAATACTATTATTCTGAACTGCCCCGGCTGCGGGTCTCCTTATTGCCAGCTGCCATCAAAGACGCCAAGTCCCGCGCAGAGATAATTGCCAAAAGCAGCGGCCGCCGGCTGGGCTATGTCCAGTCCGTGAACATGGGTCCGGTCCAGGTGCTGGCGATAAATTCTACCGGCGTTTCCGATTACGGCAACTACGATACATCCAGCAAGGAAAAAGAGGTCATGGTCGCGGTCAATGCGGTCTTCCGTCTGCAATGATAACCATTATCGACTACGGCATGGGTAACCTGCGCAGTGTGCAAAAGGCTCTGGAAAGGGCCGGCGCGCAGACGCGCTTTTCGACGAAGGCCGAGGACCTGGCGACTGCGGATGCCGTTGTGTTGCCAGGAGTCGGGGCCTTTGGCGCCGCGATGCGTAACCTCCAGAAGCAGGAATTGATCCCGGCGATCAAGGACTTTATTAAGACCGGGAAACCTTTTCTGGGCATCTGTCTGGGCCTGCAGGTCTTGTTCACGGACGGGGAAGAGGATGAGGGGGTAGCGGGTTTGAATGTGTTTGCAGGGACTGTTAAGAGATTTCCATTTGGGAATTCAGAATTCAGAATTCAGAATTCAGACAATCCGCAATCCGCAATCCGCAATCCGCAATTGAAGATCCCACATATGGGATGGAATCAGTTGATCATGAAAAAACAGTCAGCGTTCCTTTATGGTATCACTTCGGAGAACTTTACTTATTTTGTACATTCTTATTATGCCGAACCGCAGGATAAGAACATCGTATTGACCACGACCGACTACGGCGGAGAATTCTGCTCGGCGATCCAGAAGGACAATGTGATCGCTACCCAGTTCCACCCGGAAAAAAGCGGAGATGTGGGCGGGCGCATGTTGAGGAATTGGGTGGGGATGGTAGGATAGGTATTCAGGTATTCAGGTATTCAGGTATTCAGGTATTCAGGTATTCAGGTATTCAGGTATTCAGGTATTCAGGTATTCAGGATAATAAGAATACTGTTCGTATCAACACCCTGTTTACTTGTTTACCTGAAAACTTTATCAACGAAAGGACCTGTAAAATGGAAATGACCTACGACTCGGTAAAAGCCGCCTTAAGAGAAGTGCTCAAAGAAGAAATGGCCTTCGGCGCCTGCGAGATCGCCAATAAATGGCAAGGTGGGACTATGATCCTAAAGCCTCATGATTATATGATGCAGCCCAAGGAGATCCCTCTGGAGATGTTCTTCAAGAAGATAACTTCGGTCCGGGAAAAACTGCGCGTGCTGGAACAGAAGGTCAATAACAACCCTGTATTGCCCAACGAAGATAAAGTTGAATTCCAGCAGTTGATCAGCAGAGCCTATGGGAGTTTAACGACGTTCAATATTCTTTTTCGGGATGAAAAGGATAAATTCGTCGGGGTTAAGGGCGAAGCGTAGAAAAATATTGCTTTACCGAATATTTATCGAGCATTCGGCCTAAAACCTATTTGCTTCTTTCTTGTTTTTGGCTCATGAAGCAACTTATATATGTTACCCCAGATAATGCCGATCTTATGATCATGCAGACTTGATCTCTGTTCCAACTGCTCGATCTTTTTCCTGATATCCTTATTTACAGAAAGCAATTCCCGCAGCCGGGCGAATGCCTTAATAATACCGATACTCACATTGGTCGCTACTGTACTGCGAATAACACTGGATAACTGCAAGGCGCCATAATCCGTAAAAACGTATGGCCGGCTGCGACTTTTAGCAGAAACATTTGCGGTCACAAATTGTGACCGCAAATGTTTTGCCTCGTTATCAGTAAGCTGGAACATAAAGTCGAGGGGAAATCGTTCCTTATTCCTTTTGACCGCCTGGTTCAATACTTTGACCGGCACCTGATATAGTTCTGCCAGATCTTTGTCCAGCATGACCTTCATGCCGCGAATGAATAGTATTTTGCGGGTAATGATTTCTTGAGGGACTAAACATCTCAACTGGGGCGTTGGCATATATTGGGTTTTGTATTTATTATCTGTAGGCAGTATCGCGTTAATATATTAATTATATATATTATAGCAGATATTATTTAACGCTGCAAGCGGAATATTTTGCGGTCACAATTTGTGACCGCAAATGATCGTTATCATAATAGTAGAGACGCGATGCATCGCGTTCTACACCCTATTGCAGCAGATAACCGTTGAATTGACTGGCCAGCTGATAAAGCTGACCATCCCAAGAACTATCAAAATGTCCTACAGAAACAAAAACGATATCACCAGCTGCCAGATCAACGATCTGTGTTTCAGAGATCGTCAGGTAAGAATTATTGCCTTCAGGACCATTGCGGAATGTGGAATATGCCGGATGAATGCCATTGGCATAACCGCTGTTCTTGCCTAAAGCTGCCCAACAATATCTGGTTTCAGAAGTTGCATTCCCCAGAACGATCCTATAAGAAAAACTGTACTTGCCTGCAATGGGAGCCGTAAAAATCCCATTAGCAGGGTTGTAATTATTGCCTATATCAAAACTTTCTGTAGTGAAGATGATCGGATTCTGTGAATTATTTGTAGTACTGGGCATTGAGGCCAAGAAGGCCGGATTGTTCGGTTTCAACACCCGCCCGTAGTTATCGGCCTTGAGCACATCAAGGTTGCCGGAAGCAACGTGGAACAAAGCTGAAGGAGTAGGCGTACCGACAGCTACTCGGCCAAGATTATCTATGGTCATACCGTGAAAAAGGCCATAAGAAATGTCCAGAAAAGCGGTATTGGTCCCGTCCCGGCTGGTGAATTTCCAGGGGCCTCCTGTATGAGCGTAAGGCTGGATAGCGAATCTCGTTATCGAGCCAGGGGTAGATGGCGTGGCCAGACCATAACCGATCTGCAATTCAGCGGCTCCAGGATTATTATAATAGGTCCCGGCACTATGGATGTTCATCGTTCCAGCCAGGTCCAGCTTTTGCTGCGGGGCCGTTGCGCCTATCCCTATATTACCCATGGAATCCATGACCATCGGCACGAAGGTATTGGTTCCTGCCAGGTCATCAGCAACATAGAATTTCAACTGGTTCTGATAGTTGCCGATCGAGAACAATTTTGATGCTGGATCCCGATAATAATATTCCCGGTACCGGTTAATGATCGAACCAGCAACATCAAGATTGGTCGACGGGGAAGCAGTGCCAACCCCAACGTAACCGACAGCATCTATAGCTAATCGTGTTTGCCCGGCTGTAAGATCGTGAATTCTGAATGAATCATCAACAGAATCCGCGTTCCAGAGCAGCCAATTCTTGTTTGCGCTCTTCAGACTTAAATAGACGCTGGAACCACCACCTGCTTCAAAAGTTGGCGTAAGAGTACCGCTGTTATAAACGTGAAGTTTTTCAGCAGGAGCAGTTGTTCCGATACCGATGTAGCCGTTAGAGGAGACCATTACCGCCTGGATACCGCCTGCGCTTAAGCCGCCAGCTTGCAAAGCATAACCAACGCTATTGATCTTGGCCCGCGGGGCCAGGATCTCGGTACCGACCTTAACTTCCAGGTATCGGTCATCAACAGAGAATACGTTCGGTGTGATCTGCTCCAGATTGATGCTATATATGCCCTGATTTACTACAACGCTGATATCAGCTGTGGACTGCCAAACAGCAGTACCCCCCGAAAGCGCCGGATAAATATAGAAGGTCATCGGCAGGGTCGCATTCACCAGGGCGCCGTTCTGCAGTAACCGCCCGCTGTAGGTCAGCTGGCTGGGGACGGCGAAGGCCGAAATCGTCAATATCGATAGCAGTATCATTCCTAAAAGCGTTTTCTTGAACATGTGTGCCTCCTGTTTAATAGTAGTCAGTGATCAGTATACAGTAGTCAGTAGAAAAGAGACCCATCATTTCTACTGAATACTGAATGCTGG
>JBAZXJ010000169.1:0-4269 GCA_041659865.1 Candidatus Margulisiibacteriota bacterium
GCAAAGATCATAAACTTATCAGATCCGGGATCTATAAGCTGGTCAGGCATCCTGCTTATACCGGAAGCATCTTGATCTCCTTTGGTATCGCCATTGCCTTATCCAGTTTTCTTGGCCTTGTTCTTACTATCTTTGTCGGGCTCCCGGCCAAGATGTATCGCATCCATAAAGAAGAATTGATCCTGGAAGCCGAGTTCGGTGCGGAGTATCGTAAGTACGCTGAAGAGGTTAAAAGCCTTATCCCCTTGGTTTATTAATATGCCCAAAAACATCAGGCTTGGAGTTAATATCGATCATATAGCAACTCTGCGCCAGGCCAGGAAAGGGCTCTATCCAGATGTCATACAAGCAGCGGTCATCGCCCAGCAAGCTGGTGCTCACGGGATTACTATGCATCTGCGCGAAGACCGGCGTCATATTCAGGACAATGATCTGTTCGCGGTCAGAAAAGTCGTTAAATATTTGAATATGGAAATGGCGGTCGTCCCGGAAATAATTGAGATCGCCTTGAAAGTAAAGCCGGACATCTGCTGTTTTGTACCGGAGAAAAGGCGTGAGCTTACTACGGAAGGCGGCCTCGATGTCGTTGGTAACCAAAAGAATATATCCGCTGCTGTGGCCAGGCTAAATAAAAAAAATATTTCTTCCAGCCTGTTCATCGATCCAGACCTGGACCAGATCAAGTCGGCCTCCTTGAGCGGTGCTGAATATATTGAATTACATACTGGGGTCTATGCTGATACAAAGGGCAGAGCGCAAAAACATCAGCTCAAGGTACTAGAGGAAGCAGTGTTCTATGCTCAATGCCTGGGGCTTAAGGTCAACGCCGGTCACGGCCTTACCTATGAGAATGTACCGCCAATTGCGGCTATTCAGGGACTGATCGAGCTGAACATCGGTCATAATATTGTTGCCAGAGCTGTATATATAGGTATGGCTGCCGCCGTTAAGAGCATGCTGAAGCTCATGCAGGATGCCTAGCTACGCTATATGTATTGTTTTCCTTGCTAAATAACACTATAATGCCCGGCAATGGCCATTTCTCCGGCGTTGATCGAAGAGATCCGGGAGCGCGCCGACCTTGTCGGTGTTATTTCCGAGCATGTACCTCTAAAAAAAAGAGGTACTAATTTTTTGGGCCTTTGCCCTTTTCATCAGGAAAAAAGTCCTTCCTTTACAGTTAACCCTCAAAAAAATATCTGGCATTGTTTCGGCTGCGGCGAAGGCGGTAATGTTTATACCTTTTTAATGAAGGTAAATAATTGGCCGTTCATCGAAGCCGTGGAGAACGTCGCTGAGCGCGTCGGTATAAGTTTGCCGAAAAGCGATTTTGAAAAAAGGGAAAAAGATAAATATGGATTTTTGTACCGGCAGTTGGAAAAAGAAAAGAACGAACATATCCAGGAGCTGGCCTCAACAACAGGACTGGCCGCCAGAAAATATTTAGCTTCAAGAGAGTTGTCGGCGGAGCTGATAAATAAATTTCAGTTAGGCTACGCTTCTTCCGGTCGTTTTCAGAACCGCCTGATCTTTCCGATCCATGATCTCAAGGATCGGTGCATCGCGTTCGGCGGGAGGATCCTTGCGGACCAGGAACAGACCGCAAAATATATCAACTCCTCGGAATCCCCGGTCTATACCAAAGGTAATCATCTGTATGCTTTGAACATCGCGAAAAATGCTATCCAGAAAAAAGATCAGGCGGTCGTGGTCGAAGGCTATATGGATGTGATCGCCTGTCATCAGGCGGGGATAGATAATGCTGTTGGCGTATTAGGTACTGCTCTGACCGTAAGCCAGGCCAGACTTCTGGCCCGATTCACCAAGAATATTATTCTGGTCTTTGATTCAGATGCTGCCGGACGCAAAGCTACTTTGCGCAGTCTGGAATTACTGGCCAATGACGAGCTCGATCTTTCGGTCGCTATCTTGCCCGGAAAAGATCCTGATGAAACGATACGTCAATTCGGTGTTGAAAAATTGCATCAGGCTTTTGCTGCCCCGGTGCCCAGGATCAGATATCAATTGGATGAGATCATCAGCAATTTTAAGATCGATACTCCGGAAGGAAAATCGGATGCGGTGAAAGCTTGCGCGAAATTATTGGAGCAGGAAAATTCCGTACTGCAGGAAGAATATAAAAATTATCTTGCTAAAGTTTTAAAAATAGATTACTTTATTTTAAAAGGTGTGATTAAAAGTTCGGCCGAAAGTAAAAGTTATCTGTCGCAGCAGAATACCAAACCGGCCAGCAAGGGAATAAAAATAGCATTGGGTCTATTAAACCAGTCTCTTAAAGATACGAACATTCGCCGCGAGGTGTTCACTCATTTTGTCCCCTCCGATTTTATTGAAGCTTCATTGATCAACTTAGCCTCAGAACTTCAATCTTCAGATTTGGATATGCATTCCTTTATGAATACTTTGACCGATCCGCAGCTTGGGAAAAAAGCGGCCGAGATCGCTTTTCTCGATGGTATCGCCGAATATCAGGAACTGATCAGCGCTTTTCAGAAATTCAAGAAAGGGGTGTTGCAGGCCGAGATCAAAGAACGTATGAGGACGGCAGAGCAAAGCAACGATGTTCCAGCCCTGGAAAAATTACAGGCTGAATATCATTCTTTGCTGACGAAATAAACCAGGAGGTATTGCATGGCTGTTTTAGTCGAGACTCTTCCCCGGGAAGAACTTTTCCAAGAAGGCAAGTTTTTATCCCCGGAGGAGTTACTGGCGGTTTTTCCGGAAGGCGAAGAGAATCTGGAGAAATTCGCTGAGCAGTTGGAAAGAGAACTGGAAGACGTTAAAGATGTCGCGGCCATCGAGCCAGATGCTTTTGACCTCGCGAAAATAGCGGAAGAAAATGTGAACGTACTGGGTCCGGAAGATGCCGTCAGAATGTATCTTAAAGAGATCGGTCATGTTGAGCTCTTGAGCCGGGAAGATGAGATCAGGCTGAGCAAGGAATTCAGCGAAGGCAGAGAAGAAGCCAAACAACAATTAATTTACGCGAATTTGAGACTCGTAGTTTCGATCGCAAAAAAATATACCGGCCGCGGGATGCTCTTTTTGGACCTGATCCAGGAAGGAAATCTGGGCCTGATCCGCGCGACGGAGAAATTCGATTACCGGCGCGGTTATAAATTCTCGACCTATGCTACCTGGTGGATCAGACAGGGGATAACCCGGTCGATCGCCGATCAATCAAGGACCATCCGGGTCCCTGTCCATATGATCGAGACCATTAACAAACTCAGAAAGATCTCTAAAGCATTATTACAGCGCAAGGGCCGTAAACCGACCGAAGGCGAGATCGCCAAGGCCGCCGGTATGCCGTTGCATAAGGTCAATGAAGTGATCAAGATCTCTCAGATCCCCTTGTCGCTGGAAATGCCGATCAGCAGCGAAGATGACAGCTCCGCCTTATCGGACTTCGTCGAGGATATCGAAGCTCAGAGCCCCGAGGATATGGTCTCGCTGGGTATGCTAAGAGATGACCTGGAAAGAGCTATGGATAATCTGACCGAACGGGAAAATATGGTTATCCGTTTACGCTTTGGCTTGACCGACGGCCGGGCCAGGACCCTGGAAGAAGTTGGTACGGTTTACCAGGTTACCAGGGAACGGATCCGCCAGATCGAAGCCAAGGCTTTGAAGAAATTACGTACGCCTAAACGCTGCGCGATGTTGCAGGCGTATATCAACTAGATTAGGATATCGTATTTCTTTAGCAGACGGTAAGGCCGATAGGATAGCTTGGACTGGCGCAGGCCGGGCAGTCCCATATCCTGTTCGCGGTTGATGTATTTATATCTGCTGGCAACCTTTTGCCCCAGATATTGATTGAGCAGTGCTGATACTCCGTCATATTGCGGGTCGATCAACTCGGTATGGACCACGATGGTCTGCGGATTAAGTTCGCTGTAGAACAAGATCCCTGCGATCGCCTCGCCAACTCTGACGAAGAACCCCTGAAACAGATCGTCCTGCAGACCTTTACTGATTATATTGTGACAATAAACCTCCGGCAGGTTCAGACAACTGACCGCGCCTTCCTGGGTAAAGGACAGAACTTCCTCTAGATGCGGGCGTTGATAGTCAATGATCTGATGGTCAGGAAAAGTATGCAGGAATTTCTTTAAACGATTACGTTTCTTCTCGAACTTTTTACCGGCAAGTTCGCTGAATTCCAGGGAGAGATACAAGTAGTCAAAGTTATCCCGGTCGACGTTCAACTGGTACTTATTGAGCAGTCCGTATCTCTGCATGGAT
>JBAZXJ010000170.1:0-4266 GCA_041659865.1 Candidatus Margulisiibacteriota bacterium
ATTTCTTCGGGGGCAGGATCGTTGGGATGTATTTCAGGGCAACTTGGTTCCCATTGGTCACATCTTCAAAAGAGAAATTATTTGCTTCCCTGGCAGTAGGCGCCACAACTCTTTGTTCTTTAGCCAGGACAGTTATAAATTCATTGAAGGAGTTTTTTGCCAGGACAACGTATTTCATACCGTTTCAGTATAGAATATCCGTAGCAGATTTGGCAACAAATGAAGTAGTCAGTATTCAGTAGTCAGTAGTCAGTAGGAAGAAGCTCCATTTTATATAATAGCGGGAATAGAGGCGGGGTGGCTACTGAATACTGAATGCTGACTACTGACTACTTTCTTCAAGGGAACCTTTTCTATCTAATCCGTGTCTAATATGATAAAGTAAGCAATAAAAATAACGGAGACCAAATACTATGAAAAACCTGATCCTTGTCCTGATCCTCTCTCTTTCCGTCCTCGCCCAGGCCGTGCCCAAGATAACCGTCGGGATGAACGCCGGGGCTTTCGGTCCTGATTCCGATACGGCTGTATTGACCACTTTCGGCAAGGATTTTACTCTTAACGGCTACCTCGGACTGGAAACGGAAAGCGGAATGGAAGTCCAGGCCAGTATGGGGTCCTACTCTAATGTCAGTCATCATCCTTCGGATGTCGGCACCAACTTCAACATCAATATGATGCCCTTGAAAGCCTCCTTGCTTTATAACTTTAATCCGGATTCCGAGCTTCGCCCTTATCTGGGCGCTGGTGTTGGGGCCTATTTCTACAACTTGCGCGACAATGTCTACGGCGAGCTGGAAAAGGGGACTGTTTTTGGTTATAGCCTGATCGCCGGTGTGAAGGTTCATTTTACTAACTATCTTTTCGTTAATGCCCAGTTCGAAAAAGACTTACTGCCTAAAATATTTTTTAATAACTCGAAGAATTTTGACAGCTCCGCTTTTACTATTGGGATCGGCCTGGTCACCAACTTCATCAAAGTAGGCAATACCAATATTGCCGAGACCGGAAGCTACCAATATACCAAGGAGCAAGAAGCTTTATTGGTCGAGATCCAGCAGGTGCAGGGCGAGATCAAGGAGATCAAGGTCAAGGCCCAGCAGATCGAAGATGATATGGACGAGTTCTATTACAACGATTTCAAGGCGAACGATCCTGCGCTCAAGCAGAATTTCCAGAAGATCCAGTACCTCGAGACCAAGCAGAAAAGACTTGATCTTCAGTTGGTCCAGGCCCAGAACAGACTGGATGCCCTAAACCAGCGCTGGAACGTGATGCGCCGGGATGAAAAGACCGCTCAGGATAATATTGTGATCCTTCAGCAAACCTATAATAATTCCCCTTACGGCCTGCGCTATCGGGACGGCTTCCTGGTCTATGACAACGCGCCTTATCAGTACCATTATTTCCAGGACAGGGATACTTTCATGAATCCTGTGCGCTGGATCAATGCTGTGCCCGCAACCGGAGGAACGGTCATGACCCCGGAGGAAAGAATTATCTATAACCAAAAGAAGCAGGAATATATCAATACCCGCAAGAACCGGAATAGCGACGGGGCGGATCCTGCGCCAGGCGCTGACCGGCAGGGGCGCTAAACGAAGTAATACTTAAAGGATGAGGTGTTGATCATGAAGTTAAGGGTCAATTTCTTGGGAGTTTTGGTCATTGCTGTCTTGGTCTGTTCCTGCTCGCTCTATGCTGATGATCCCAATAACAACGATAATAATGCTCAGCCAGGGGATAGTGGTTCTTCAGGAGGGATGATCAAGGTCATCGATTCCCCGCGGCCTGGAATGAGCGCGGAAGACCATTATAAACAGGCTTATTACTATTATGTATCTGATCAATACCAACTAGCGCTAAGAGAATATACCGCGGCGGCCGAACTGGATGATTCGGAACCTAAATATCTGCTTTGGATGGCGAGGTGTTACTGCCGGCTTGGAGATATCCCAAGCGCGATCCCAAAGGTCATGAAGGTCATCAGCATCGATCCCGGGAACAAGGACGCGGATACCGTGCTTAACGATGAAATAGGGAGCTTTACCATTACCGGCACCAGCCTATTCCGTAACGGGGCCAAGTTCGCCGAGTTGAACGGGTCAGGGAATATTAAAAGCCAGCCTGGGCGGGCTGAAATAATGGGTCTTGGGGTCGAAAAGACAGATCTGCATTATTTTCTGATACCTTTCAAGAAAAATAAACGAGAAGGGACGGAGCAGATCTTTACTACTGAAGGGATTCTGTTCGCTGAAACCAGCTACAAGAACGGAGAAAAGAACGGACCGTCCAGGCTCTATGCTAACGGTGACTTGTTCGTGGAACAGAACTATCTGAAGAACAGGCAAAACGGCCCAGCTAAATGTTATTCTGACGCTGGTCCTGCCGGACATGATGGTCTGTTCAGGGAATATTTTCCGGACGGCAAGATCAAGCATGAAATATATGTTGATAAGGGCGATATCCTGGAGAAGGTCTATTATTCCGACGGTCTGCTGCAATTGGTCGTTAACTATAAGAACAACAGAGCGAACGGGCTGACCAAGATATATTATGAAGATGGTGCTATCCGGGAAGAACAGAATTATAAGGATGACCGGAGAGAAGGTATTACGAAGATCTATAATGATCTCGACAAAGGCGGGAAGCTGGCTTTCCAGGATACCTACGCCCAGGGGATAAAAGTTTCGCGCATAGCATATGGAGAGAACGGGGAAGAGCTGGAGCGAATTAATTATTAATGATTTTATTGGGCCAGCAGTATTCTATATCTGCTTGGTTGACGTTCAGCCGGAAATACCATTAAACTGACCCCTGGTTTGACTGGACAGACTGGAAGACCAGCTGACAGGCAGACTTAAACTGGGGCGTCGCCAAGCGGTAAGGCATCGGCTTTTGGAGCCGACATTCGTAGGTTCGAATCCTCCCGCCCCAGCCAAGATTCATCTCGCGGATGCTCGATAAATTTTGGAAGCAGTAAGGAGTAATAAATAAGCAGTAAGTAATAAGGCATCCATATTTGAACTACCGCGAGATCAGCTTTAAACTACCTACCGAATACAGCCCTGAACAGATCCGACAGATCATCAAAGATCAGCTACATCTCAAAGATTTCACCTTCCAGATCTTGAATAAAAGCCTGGACGCACGCAAGAAAGACGACATTCATTGGCTGATCCGTTTCGGCATCAGTTCGCCTGAGCTAAAAGAAGCTGCTCCGGTCAAGGAGCCGACCTTGGTGGTTCCGCACAGGGAACGGGACGAGCAGGTCGTGGTCGTGGGCAGCGGACCAGCGGGCTTTTTTGCCGGGCTGGTCCTGCAGGAAGCCGGGTTTAAGGTGACGATCATCGAGCGCGGTTCGGAAGTTAAAAAAAGGGCTGAAGATATCGTTAGTTTTGAAGCAGGCGGTGCCTTTAGTACGACGAATAATTACGCCTTCGGCGAGGGTGGGGCAGGGACCTTTTCCGATGGCAAGCTGACCTCTCGCACCAAGCATATAACCCAGGAACGGCAGTATATTCTCGACAGCTATGTTTCAGCCGGAGCTCCGCAGGAAATAGAATATCTGGCCCATCCTCATTTAGGTACAGACAACTTGCGCAAGATCGTGCATAACTTAAGGAGCCAATATCTGGAGCTGGGTGGAAAGATACTTTTTGATACCAAACTGGAAGATCTGGTGAGCAAGAACGGTAAAGTGACAGCGGTTGTTACATCTGCCGGAAATATTGAAGCCGATCATTTTATCATCGCTCCAGGTAATTCTGCCTTTGATACTTACCGGATGCTGATGAAGAGCGGGGTGAAATTCCGCAACAAAGGCTTTGCCCTTGGCTGCCGGGTAGAACATCCTCAGGAGCTGATCAACGATGCTCAATGGGGCAAGAAAAGCCTGCCTGGTCTGAAAGCAGCGGAATACCGTCTGACCTCACCTGGTGACGGGGTGATACCGATATATACTTTCTGTATGTGCCCTGGCGGAACGGTCGTGCCTTCCATGTCTGTTGCCGAAACCAATGTGGTAAATGGTATGAGCCGTTATCAGCGCGACGGAAAATTTGCCAACGCCGGCTGCGTCGCCGGGGTAAAGCTTGACGACATGCTCGGCCGAACAGTAGAACCGCAGGAAGCCCTGGACTTGCTGGAAAAACTTGAAGCCAGGTTCTATAAGATCGCCAAGAGTTACCGGGTGCCGTTTTGCAGTGTCCAGGATTTTATCACCCGTAAAATGCCGGCCACAACTCCAGCTTCAAGCTATCCCTT
>JBAZXJ010000171.1:0-4257 GCA_041659865.1 Candidatus Margulisiibacteriota bacterium
AAGAAACATTCCATAAAGAAAAACCGCTTAACACCTACGGTTTTAAGAATTCCCTTAGCGTATCCCAGCCGCCACTCGGGGCAGCTCGTCCAGTACCCTATGTATTTTTTGCTGCAGGTCTGGCCAATCTGCCATCTCCCCACCACCCCTTTATTGAAATCATATTAAAATGAAACTGGCTTCATCCCCCTCTCTGCCAGCCGCATCGGCTCGCGGAGAGGGGTTAGGGGAGAGGTCTTATTCAGAATACGATCTTCAGCTTCTTCATCTTATTTCTTAAGGTGCTTTCAGGGATCCCTAGCTTTTCCGCCGCCTGGCTCTGGTTGCCGCCGCAGATGGCCAGGGCTTTTTCGATCAATTCCATTTCCATATGATCGAGCGCGTGGTTTAAGTTGTAATCGATCTCTTCGCTGGTCACATTAACGCTCTTTTCGCTGGCAAAGTCCAGCGGGCGAATAATTTCCTGCGGCGATATCACGACCAAGCGCTCTATTGTATGCTGTAATTCGCGCACGTTCCCCGGCCAGGAATAGGACATAAATACCTTAGCCATCTCGGGAGCGAATATCTTGTTCTTTTTATGCGTTTTATTATATTGCTCCAGATAATACTGGGCCAAAAGCCAGACATCCTCGCCGCGTTCGCTTAAAGCCGGAGCTTCGATCGCAATGACCATGATGCGATGCACAAAATCCTCGCGCAGTCTTTTTTCTTTCAGCGCCTGGCTGATGTTCTCATTGGTAGCGGAGATGATACGCACATCAATTTCGACCGCGGTATTACTGCCCAGCCTGGTGATGCGGCGTTTGCCATCGGCCTCGGGCTGGAGTACGCGCAGAAGTTTAACTTGCACTTCCGGCGGCAGGGTGCAGATCTCGTCAAGAAAGATCGTTCCGCCGTTGGCTTCCTCGAACTTACCCTTCTTGTCGCTGTTCGCCCCCGTGAACGCGCCCTTCACGTAACCAAAAAGTTCACTCTCCACCAGACCGGACGGCAGAGCGGAGCAATTCACCGCAATGAACGGCTTGCTCTTGCGCTTGCTATGCTCATGGATGGCCGTGGCGATCAGTTCTTTCCCTGTCCCGCTTTCGCCCAAGATCAAAACCGGACTGTCGTTGTCCGCGCTTAATTTAATTTTATTGTAGATCTGCTTCATCGCCGGGCTCTGTCCGATAAAATATTTAAGCTGGGGCTTGATCAAAACTTCGCCCTGCCCTTTTTGCTTTTCGTTAAAGATGTTCTCCAGCTCTTTGAGCAGTTCCATGTAATTAAAAGGCTTGGCAAAGAACTTGCGCACGCCGAGCTTGCCGGCCTGCATCGGGT
This sequence comes from Candidatus Margulisiibacteriota bacterium, assembly GCA_041659865.1. GTDB lineage: Bacteria > Margulisbacteria > JBAZXJ01 > JBAZXJ01 > JBAZXJ01 > JBAZXJ01. The sequence continues at coordinate 1,324 of JBAZXJ010000171.1, forward strand.
AATCGGTCCCTTCGATGGCGGTCGCTGAAATGACGATCAGCTCGATCTCCGGATTAATGTTCTTCAGATAGCCCATGGTCTCCAGCCCGTCCATGCCACCCATGCGGATATCGACGATAGCCAGACTGACCGGCTTTAGTTTTATATGTTTGACCGCTTCCTCGCCGGAATGCACAATGGCCGTGTCCGTATAACCCTCATCCTTGAGGATCTGCTGGAGCAAGATCGGGTAACGCAGTTCGTCGTCAATGATCAGGATGGGAAAATGGGCTTTCTCTAAGATGCTCTGCGCGCTGGCTGGTTTGGCCAGGTTGGACAACATGGTAGCCAGCGGTTGAGCCGTCCAGGAGGCCGGCTTTTTTGGCAGAGTGATAAAGATTTTAACTTGCCACTCATTCTCGGACTTACCGAGCTTGCTAACTATCATCTCTTTGCGCCCGCCGTGGGCCGAGATTATCCCTTCGGCATCGCGCAAACCGTACCCCAGCGTCCCTACCCTGGCGGCAAAGCTGGTCGCGGAGATCTCCTTGGATAATTTTTCTTTCTGGTAGAACATCAGGGTATTGGTCGGATAGGTTATCTCGATCTGCACTCCGCCTTTATCTTTTCTAGTGGCAATCAAGACCGGCTGGCTGGCGCTGCAGTCCTCGCCAACTTGCGTTAAGACTTCAAAGAGCGCCTGCCTAAGCAGGTCACGGTCAGCGACGATCTTGGGCAGAGCATTGAAATAATCTTTGACTTCCAAACCTCTTTTTTCGTAGACCTCTTTTGTCTTTTCCAAAGTCTCGGCACAAATGGCATTTAGATCCAGCTCGCCCAAATTCAGTTCGATCGGCCCAGCGCTTTTTTTCAATTCGCTGATGGTCGCGCTGATCCGCTTGGCTTCGGTCTGCAGGGCATTGATCCCCTCGTCTAAAAATTCCTTGGCCGGAGCATCAATATTTTTGGCGCCTTTGAGCTGGATCCCCATCAGGGTCAGATAGTTATTGATGATCTGCAGGGGATTATTGATCTTGTGGGAAACCTCAAGGGCCATTTTGCTCATCTGGGCCAGAAAGTCGAAGTTCATATCGGCATGTTTGAGCTTAGCTTCCAGTTCCTTGACCTGGGCCAGGTCGGTGATCGAGATCATCACGCCAACTGGCTTACCCTCGCCGTCTTTGACCTGCTCCGTACTCATGCGCACCAGGGCCTTGCGCCCGGCGATGTTCAGCGCCGCTTCCTTGTTAGTATGACTGGTACCCAGGCTCAATGTCGTCTCTATAAGGTCTCCTTTGATCATTTCCCAGACTTCCGGATAGGGTTTGCCGATGACCTCGCCGGCTTTAAGCCCCAGGATCTCCTCGGCCTTGGTATTGATACTGGTAATGCGCTTGTCCTGATCGATGGTCACAACTCCGCTGGACATGCTCTGCAGGATATTCTCGCTATGCAGTTTACTCTGCTTGATCTTTTCGTAGGCTACGGCGTTGCCAAAAGCCGCTTCGATCTGGGGAGTAAGGATGCCCATGCTCGCCTGGTCCAGCTTCTTGCCTTCGGTCTCGACCAAGACCAGCCCCAGCACCTTGCCGTCCACTTTGAGCGGGATGCAGACAAAGGGCTTGAGCTTATAATGGGCACTAAACTCGTTCTTGGGCACTTTGGGGAATTCCTGCAGGTCATCTTTGGCCAGACAGGCGGCAAAGTCCTCGATCTTCAGTTCGAACTTTTCCTTGCTATGTTCATTACAACAGATATAAACATTAGCCGGCAGGTCCGCGAACAAAAGCAAGAATGCGCGCCCGGGCGTAGCCCCGACCTCCCGATAGAGGGCCAGGATCTTCTCGGCTAGTTCATTTAACTCTATCGAGGACGAAATGATCTCCCCCAGCCGGCGGATCACGTCCAGTTCGCTGATATGGTCCTGGGCCTGGGTATACTGGGCGGCGTTGAGCAAGGCGACCGTAAGCGCCCGGGCCAGCATGCTCAAAAGGCGCAGGTCGTCTTCGCTGAAGAGTTCGTTGTTCTTCTTGTCGCCGAGGATCATCAGTCCGTCGATGCGGTTCGGCTGGCCCAAGGGCAGGATCAGCTCGGCTTCGTTGTTTTCCATTTCCACTATCAGGTCGCGGTTAGCGTCCTGCTGGTTTTTGAGCTCCTCCAGCATGACTGGGCGGAATTCTCTGCCAATAGCCGCCAGCGTCAGGGGGTACTTCTCCAAGGTCTTGCCGTCGAGGGTGATCTCGGTTTTTTTGAGCTTCATGGAGGAGAGGATGGTCTCGCTGGTACTCGCCATTAATTTTTTCTTGTCCATAATTGTGTAGACTTGTTGCGAAAGGTTAAGGATTTCCTTCTCGTAAAGGAAGGCAGAGGCAAATAGGCGAGAACTTGCAGCCAACAGTAACCTTCTAACTGGTTCAAAGCAAATGCCGGCGATCATTATTATTATTAATCTAAAATCCTTATCTTTTAAAGGCAAATATACTATCAAGCCATATGAAAATAAAAAATATATAACAATTAGAGAATAGTAGATTATATTTCTAATAATGATACGAGTATCTATAAATTTATGTCTAAGAATAATATAAGCAAACACTACGCTGTTAATAATCGTAAAATAATTCCCGTAAGGAAATATAGGAATATTGAATACTGGCAAAAAAGTTGTAGCGCCACAGGTGTAAGCAATGCTTGTGCCTACCAAAATATATTTTGCCTGCATTTTTTTCAATGGTCTCATCCCTTTATAAGAAACCAAGAGTTTATAATAGGAATAAAAAACACAGAACCCGTATAGCAGGATGTATATAAAGTAAAAATATCCTGCCTTCGGGAAGTATGGGAATGAAAGGACAGGCGATATATCATAAATGAATAGGCGTGAAAAGGTATTAATCAATACCAAAGACATGCTTATTATATAGGTCGCCTTCAAAATCCCTCTTTCTTTATTAT
>JBAZXJ010000172.1:0-4223 GCA_041659865.1 Candidatus Margulisiibacteriota bacterium
GGAACTTGCGCCTGCGGCTCCTCTGGTCGAACCATACGCTTCTGAACCAACTCCTAGAATGGAAGAGCTGGCTCCTATACCTGCAAATCCTCCAGTGATCAATCCCTCACATACTGTGACGGTCGATCTCAGGTTAACTCCAATTGCTGAACCTATCAGCTCCGGTATGGGAAATAGGCCCCCCATTGGGCCAATGAGTGGTGGCCGAACAATCGGGGAGATAGTTGACTCGATGGAGAGATCTTTACAGATCGATACCTCGGACAATATGGGAAACAGCGATCTGGCGACACGCCAGGAAATAAATACAGCAAGACGAGGCTTTAATTCTTTGATCTAAGACTTGCTATAGTTAAGCAATATATTTTTTATCCACAAAAGTATGAGACTTTCCGACTAACGGCTGAGAACTGTTTCTTTGATCTCGGAAACGATCTTCTTCGCCGCCCCGCCCGGACCCATTATCGCCCGGATCTGCTTACCCATTGCTTCGCGGCCGTTCATGTCCAAAAGTAATTTTTCCGCAGCCAAAGCCACCTCTTGCTCGGTCACCCTGCCCCAGACCTCCGGTACGACCATCTGTTTGGCAATGATATTCGGTAAAGCCAAATATCTCATGGATTTTATCGCTATCCTGATCACCAGTTCCTTGATGATACTGCCTAGTAAGGGCAAACGGCCCAGATACTCCCAAATACCCTCAAGCGGCACGACCTGGGGCCAGTTCAGGGGCATCACGCAGAGTATCGGTATCCCCATGATCGAAAGATGGGCTGTATTGGTCCCAGGAATGGTGATAGCCAGATCAAAACCTTCCAGGCTATTACTGACCGGAAAAGCTGACTTATTGAATCGTTGAAAGTCCTTAGAGGAAAAAGGAGATATTTTCCAGACGAACTGCAGGTTCGGATATTTGTACTGCAATTGTTCAGCCACCCTGGTGTAGAAAGGTATCATGTACTTTAACTGGAAGGAGCGGCTGCCTGGTAATAAAGCGATGCGAAAGTCAGGAGCGGTCAGGGCTTTGGCTGTTGGAGGTTTGATCCCGGCAAGGGAGTCGACCATAAGGTCACCTACCGTGTCCCTGGTGAAAAATTCCACGAACTGATTGACCCATTGCTTGCGTTTTTCGATATAGGCAAAGGCCGGATAACCAAGCCTTGCTTTTAACAGCACGGGATAGATCAGGTCTCCACCAAGCGATAGTATACAGCCTTTTAAGTTAGAACCTTCCTTCAAATAACTGGTCCCCATAAAGAGCAGTTTGCGGAAATCCTTTACCGGTATTACCTGATCAACACCAGGCAAAGCTTTGGTATACTCTTCTTCTTGTCCGGTCAAATACTGTGAGGGGGTAAGGACGACAACTACTCTGGCTTCCGGCCATGATCGCTCTAATTCTTCAGCGATAGGCTTGACCCAGGCGGAAAGCTCTCCCGCGGCATTGGTCAGGATATAGACATTGCTTTCTTTTCTTATGCCAGCAACTATCTTAGCCTGCATTTTATTATGGCTTGATCTATTTCTTGACGATATCGCAGATCTTGGCGAAAGCAGCTTCATCACGTACCGCGAGATCAGCTAAGATCTTACGGTCGATGACGATATTTGCATCCTTTAAGCCTTTGATAAATTTGCTATATGAAAGACCTAGAGCTCTGACCGCGGCATTGATACGCACGATCCAAAGGCCACGGAAATCTCTCTTTTTCAAGCGACGATCGCGGTATTCAAAGACCATACTTCTGGTCACGGCTTCTTGCGTCGCACGATACAGAGTTCCTAAACTGCCCCGGAAGCCCTTGGCGCGCTTAAGTACTTTTTTATGCTTCTTTACGTTTACATTCCCTCTTTTAACCCGCATTTTACTAGTCCTTTACTATAGTACTTAACGCGATTTACGCGTATGGCAACATATCCTTAACGTTGTTCAGATCGGTCTTGCTGATCACAAAAGAACCGGCGCGATTACGCTTGGTCTTGGAAGATTCATGGCCCAAGAGATGTTTCGTTTTGGCCTTGCGTCTGGTAAATTTCCCGCTTCCGGTCACTTTAAAGCGCTTGGCAGCCGCTTTTCTGGTCTTCATTTTTGGCATAATATTATCTCGTCCTTCGTTAGCTGAATTGAAAAAAGCCAGCTTATATTAGGGATATACTCAGGAATTGTCAAATTTATTTTAGCGGGGATACTACCAGGACCAAGATCCTGTTCTGCATATCCGGGCGATTATCGGCCTTGGCCACATCAGCCAGGTCGGTAATGATCTGCTGGACCAGTTTCTGGCCAAGCTCTGGATGATGCATCTCACGGCCCTTGAAAATGATCGATATTTTGACCTTATTGCCCTTACTTAGGAACTCCCTGGCATGCTTGAGCTTAAAGTCATAGTCATGATCCTCGATACGAGGGGACATCTTTACTTCTTTTAAACCTTGCTGGGCTGCCTTGCTTTGCTTTTTGGCGTCTTTTTCTTTTTTGCTTTGCTCGTATTTGAACTTGCCAAAGTTGATCATCTTGCAGACCGGAGGGACAGCGGTCGCCGAGATCAAGACCAGGTCCAAACCCCTTTCATCGGCCATTTGCCTGGCTTCCTCCAGAGGGACTACGCCGAATTGTTCTCCGGCGGCTTCACCGATCAGGCGCACTTCTTTGGCGCGGATCCGGTCGTTTAAAATGTAATTCTTGCTAATATCGAGCTCCTTTAGATAAAATATTGAAGACCAGAAGTAAAGAAGTAAAGAAGTAAAGAATTATTGAATCCGGTCGTTCTATACTTTACTTGCTACTTCTTCTCTTATTCTAGCAATAAAATCATTAATTGCAAGGACGCCCTGGTCGCCGGCTTTGCGTTCCCTGACGGCGACGGCGTTAGCTTCGGCTTCTTTTTTGCCGATGACCAGCATATACGGGGTCTTTTGCATTTGGGCTTCGCGGATCTTATGGCCGATCTTTTCGTTGCGGTAATCAGTTTCCACCCGAAAACCTGCCAACCTCAGTTCTGAAGCAACCTTTTCGGCATATTCCATTTGGGCATCAGAAATCGTCAGTATTTTCACCTGTACCGGCGATAACCACAAGGGAAAAGCTCCAGCGTAGTTCTCGATCAGGGCGCCCATGAATCTTTCAAAACTGCCCAAGACCACGCGATGGATCATCACCGGACGATGTTTTTGGCCGTCTTCGGCGATATAGCTTAAGTTGAAACGCTCTGGCAGATTAAAGTCCACCTGAACAGTCGGTCCCTGCCAGGTCCGGCCGATGGCATCCTTGAACTTGATATCGATCTTCGGACCGTAGAAAACACCTTCGCCAGGATCGACAACATATTTAAGTTCGATCTTTTCCATGGCCTGCTTTAAAGCCTCGGTAGCCTTCTCCCAGTTCTCACTTGAACCTACGGACTTTTCTGGTCTGGTACTTAGATAGGCTTCGTATTCAAAGCCAAAGGTCTTCATCATAAAATCAGCGTATTCCAGGACCGCGCAGATCTCTTTTTCCAGTTGTTCCGGAGTACAAAAGATATGGGCATCATCCTGGGTAAAACCGCGGACGCGTAAAAGTCCATGAAGAACGCCGGAACGTTCATAGCGGTAAACCGTGCCAAACTCTGCCAATCTTAGGGGCAGATCGCGGTAACTTCTGGTCTTGCTTTCGTAGATCAGGATATGGCCGGGACAGTTCATCGGCTTGATGACATATTGCTGTTCATCAACTTCGCAGAAATACATATTTTCCTTGTAATAGTCTAAATGACCGGACCGTTTCCAGAGATCGCCTTTAGCCATATGCGGGATCTGGACATGCTGGTAACCGCGTTTGATATTCTCGTTCCAGGTAAAGTCCTCGATAATATGCTTTAACATAGCGCCCTTGGGATGATAATAGATCAAGCCGGCACCGGCTTCATCAAATACGGAGAATAATTCCAGCTCTTTACCTAATTTGCGATGGTCACGCTTCTCGGCTTCTTCCAGCATTAGCAGATGCTTATCCAGGTCAGCCTGGGTTAAGAAAGCAGTACCATAGATACGCTGAAGCATCGGGCGTTTTTCATCACCGCGCCAATAAGCACCGGCAACTTTGAGCAGTTTGAAGGCCCCTGCTTTGCCAGTACTGGAGATATGGGGGCCACGGCAGAGATCGGTAAATTCTCCGTCCTGATAAACGGTTATCTCGTCCTCCGGGATACCTTCCAGCAGTTCGATCTTATATTGTTCACCCT
>JBAZXJ010000173.1:0-4198 GCA_041659865.1 Candidatus Margulisiibacteriota bacterium
CCAATGGACGGAATAGCCTCCACGACCAGTTCATCTTCGACCACCAGGTCCAGATGGATCGGTTCAGGTAATACGGGATGCTGGGGGCCAAAGGGGACGATACTTCTTCTGTTCATGCTATGGGCCCTCCCTCTGGCGGATTGAACGGGCTGATCATGGCTTTTTTATAGAACTTGCCTTGATAATCCAAGGCGATATCAGTGATCTTTATCCCAAACAGGTCATGGATCTCGTTCTCGTAAAGAAAGGCGGCCCAATAGATCGCGCTGACGCTTGGCACTTCAGCTCCGGCCAGAGGCAGGATCAGTTTATAGTTGCGGAATTTGAAATTATTATCAAAAGAATAGTTCAATTCCAGATGGTCAGGCGACCTGGTCGCGCCGATCTGGACCAAACGGTCTCCGGACTCAAGTCTTTCCCTGACCTTGGCCAGTAAGTCGGTCTTTTCAATAACGGTTATTTCCTGATTCTCTATCATTTATATGCCTTCCTTTTTTTGCAGGGCGACCATTTTAGTACGTTTGTCTTCAAGTATACCCAAAGCCTTAACCACTCCATCGATGATCGACTCCGGACGGGCCGCACAGCCCGGGACATAAATATCCACCGGAATGATCTTGTCCGGTCCGCCGATCACGTTATAGCATTCTTTAAATATTCCCCCGCTGGTAGCACATATACCAATAGCCACAACAACTTTTGGTTCCGGCATCTGGTCATAGATATTCTTGACCACGCTTTTGCTTTGTTCATTTACACCGCCGGTGATCAGCAGAATATCGGCATGCTTGGGATTACCGCTATTGATGACGCCGAACCTCTCAACATCATACATAGGGGTCAGGCAAGCCAAGACTTCGATATCACAGCCGTTACAGCTGGTAGCATCATAATGGATTATCCAGGGCGACTTCTTTAAATATGCCATAGTTTGTCTTTCCTACTTCCAGATGAACAAATATACGATATTGCTAAAACCAAAGACCAGAGTGAACAGCCAGGAGGAGGCCAGGGCCACCTGCCATTTTGCCCGGGCAAAGGCGTTATCGATCACTATTTCCAGAAAATATACCAGCAGAGCCAAGCTGACCGCGATCAGAGGATCCGGCGCAAAGAACAGATAAATAAAGCCCATGATAAAAGCGACCTCATACCAGTGGGCGATCTCGATCATGCCCAGAGCAGGTCCGGAAAACTCGGTCGTTATTCCCTTTACTATCTCTTGATGGCCATGGTGCGAGGTCGAGAGATCGTATGGCGATTTACGCAGTTTGATGGTCAGGATATAGACAAAGCCGATAAAGATACCCGGCAGGTAGTAGATCACCGGCACGTTGAAATTAAGTATATCTTTGACAAAGAAGCTTTTCGTTACCATATACATACCGGCAGCCGTTAGCAGGACCATCGGCTCGTAAGCCAGGATCTGGATCAGTTCACGTTCGGCACCGATATGGCCGTATGGCGAACTGGCCTTGAACCCGGCAAGGACAAGAAAGATACCGGCCAGGGTCAAAGAAAAGATCACCAGCAAGAGATCTCCGCCAGTAAAGAATAGGCCGCCGGTAAAAATGGTAAAGATCAAAAAGAACAATATATATATGTTCTGTGAGCGCCGAACAACTATGCTTTCTTTTTCATAAAGCTTCAAAACATCATAGAAAGGCTGAAATAGAGGGGGCCCGTAGCGGCCCTGCATCCTGGCGGTTATGATCCGATCCAGGCCGGTCAATAAGCCGCCGAAAAGCGGTGCGGCTACCAGATAGAACAGCGCGAGAATGATTGTACCCGGATCGATATTGATATTTATATTCATTTAGATCATTCCCAAGAACATAGCGAACAATAAAGCCGTACAGATCACAAAGCCTATGCGGTAGGTTTTGGTCTCCACAAAGTATTTTTCCAGGTAATAGTTAGCAAATACCACTTGCTTTCTACCGCCCAGCGAACCGCGAAAACTGGCACTGCCTTCGAGATTGGCTCCCCCCAGATAAGCATCGACCAATTTTACATGCTTGTCATATTTGGCCCCGGGCAGGACAAAGGGGAACAAGATGACCAGGCCCAGCATCATCATCATGATGGTAAGGTTGCCTGAGTTCATGGTCGAAGCCATTCCATATATATGCATGCTATAGGGTTCGATCAGATACCGCGAAGCCGCCGGAAAGAAAAGGCAGGCCGCAATGGTCAGCCCTGACAACGCATATAAAGGGAACCATTCGGTTTTGCTGATACCCTGCTCGATATCTTCACGATCTTGCACCACGGTGATCAATTTACCCATCCATTTGACCCAGAAGAACAGGGAAGCAGAACTGCCGAAAATAACCAGCACGGAAAGGATCGGATCAGCATCAAGGATAGCTTTTAATACCGCCCATTTACTGATCAGCATACCAAAAGGCGCCAAGAACATACCGGCCATACCTACGAACATCATCGAAGACAGCTTGGGCATTCTCATGACCAGCTCGTCCATGGCTTCTATACTTCTGCTGGAGATCTTATGCTCCACGGTACCGACGCAGATAAAGAGCAGGCCCTTGGCGATAGCATGAAAAATGATCAAAAGTATCCCAGCCCATAGAGCCTCGTAGGTACCGATACCAGCGCAGAGCACGATCAAGCCGAGGTTGGCTATAGTTGAATAGGCCAGAACTTTCTTGGCATCGCTCTGGGAAATAGCGATAAAAGAAGTGATCAAAAAGGTAAAACCGCCGATCAGCGCTACCAGCAGACCAGTATTGGTCCCGGTCATCAGCGGTGCCAGTTTCAATAACAGATACACGCCGGCCTTGACCATCGTACTCGAATGCAATAAAGCCGAGACCGGGGTCGGGGCGACCATCGCGCCTAAGAGCCACTTGGAAAAAGGCAGTTGAGCGGACTTGGTCAAACCGGCGACCGCCAGTAAAATTACCGGGATCACTACGGCGCCTTGAGTTAGCGCCAGCATTTTATCCAGCTCGATCACTCCGCTGGTCAGATAAAGGTAAACTATACCGGCGGCAAAACAAAGTCCGCCGATCAGGTTCATGAACAGAGCAAGGAAAGCGTTATTAATAGATTCTTGATCGTTCTTATAACCGATCAAGAGGAAGGAACAGACGGTCGTTACCTCCCAGAAGAAATACAGCCAGAGCAGGTTATTGGAAAATACCACGCCGTACATCGCGGACATAAAAGCAAAAAGAATAAAGAAAAAGAACGGCCGTTTATCGGCGATCTTTCCGGTATTATGCACCTGAAAGTCTTTCATATAACCCAAAGCGTAGACCACGACCAGACTGCCGATGATACCGATTATCAGACTCATGATGATCGACAAGCGATCAACGAAAAAGTTATTTGCCGTATGAATAGAATGGCCATGGGCTAGTTCGAACCAGATCATCAAGGCTGACTGCAGAACGACCAATAAGGTCACCCAATACTTTTTATGTTTAGCTGATATATATATAAGAAAAAGGGAAAGAAGAACTTCTACAGCAAAGATACCTTGATCGATCAGGGTATTCTCTACTTGATAAAAGTGGATATCGATATTTAGTTTTCTGAAAAGCAGTGTCAGCGAAGCAACAGCGAGTAAGGCACAAGAGCTAAGAACAGTAACGTTCCTGGCCTTTTCGGTACGGATGAACAATTGCAGAAAAGCTATACCTAGAGGAAAAAGCAACAGAAATACTATCAAAGACAAACTAATTTCTCCCTTCAAGAGCCAACAGATTTTAGTACTACTGGCCAATTCTGGCAAGAAGACAAAAACGTCAGAATATAACGAGTATGTCAACGGCCTATGGCTGGCACTTCGACAAGCTCAGTGACCGCACGACGACGCCTCGACCAGCTCAGCGCAGGCAAGCTTGGTGTCCATAATTTTTCATCTTGCGCATTATGGATTTCTGTCTTAAACTGTTTTTCGAAAAATATATTTGAAGGAGTTCTGTATGAAACATGCGAAAAAAATATTCCTGGTCTTATTCTTAACTATCTCCAGCAAATTACTTTTAGCCGGCGAGGCGGATCTGGTCCTGCCTGACTTGAACAGCGTGGTTTTCCATGGAATTAACGGCAGAGCTCTGTTGATCGGCGGTTTGCTGCTCTGTGTGGCCGGTATGCTTTTCGGCCTGTTCCAGTATCTGCAGATCAAGAAGATCAAGATCCACAGCTCCATGGGCGATGTTTCCGAGCT
>JBAZXJ010000174.1:0-4195 GCA_041659865.1 Candidatus Margulisiibacteriota bacterium
CCGTTTTAGCGGCGAACTGACTGGAAAGCGTTGTCTTGCCGCACTGTCTTGGTCCCAAGATAGCCACGATCGGGGTATTCCTGAACAGTTTTTTAAGGGTTTCGATCTCGGGTGTCCGCTGAATGTTCACGCTTTAAGTATACCATGATATTTCGACATGTCAATTCGAGTTATCATGGTAAACCAGCTTTACCTACCTTGATCGCCCCCCCCCCTGCTGGTGTAGGGGAACGTTCTAATTCAAGAATACATGTAGGGGCAGATCATTGATCTGCCCTTTGTTTATATATCGGTTTAGGCCATGACACAAAAACATGTTTTCAATAATAGTGGAGACGCGATGCATCGCGTCTCTACTATACGATCAACAAATGGGGGCCTAATGGCCAAAAATGGCATAAATTGCCCGACACAAGGGCACGCGCCGCGTGCCCCTACATTAATTCATCAACCGCAGGGCATTGACCGCAATAGTATTAGTATTGCCACTGTTCTGTATTGCTTGAATTGTTGAACCTGATAAACGAATGTCCAGACGGTTAATATCCCCTACCGCCTTGTTTAACATAGCAGGATCCCCCTGATTCGTCATTACTATCGCTGTTCCTGAGTATAGGGAAGCGGGCGCCCCTCCAGCTTGGATGCTGACCGTGATCAGCCAAGCGCCAATAACTCCGCTAGGCAAAGTTAAGATATTGGTCCAAACTCCGGTAGCACAGGAAGCACCTCCTGATAAGGTATAAGCCACACCGCTTACCTGCAGGGATCCGTCCACTTGCAAATTATTGTCCCCGGGATCGCTGTCGCCACCGACATGGACCCCGCCGTTAACCGCCAGCTTGGCCGCCGGACTGGTGGTCGATATCCCAACGTTGCCAGCTGAAGTTATACGTAACTTCTCACTAATGGCATCAGGACCTTGAGGCCCGGAAGTCACAGCATTCGTCAAAAACGAAATATAACTATTCCAACCACTGGACTCCCTCCCAAACTCTATAGCAGTAGCAACCCCACCCATGCCAGTCCCTAGAGCGATCTTCTCACTATTATTCAACCCACCAGTCAACTTGATCAAACTGGTACCATAATCACTTAACTCATCTATAGCACTTGAGATACCGGAACCAACATTCACATCCAGCATTGCTCCCGGATTCGTTATCCCTATACCAACAGAGCCGCCACCATCTATTCTTACTGCTTCCACACCTTTGGGAGAAAAGGCAAAGCCTCCGCTATTAGCCCCATACCCATTGCCACTCGTTGTCCATGAAGCATTAACATTTGCTGACCAGCTGTCTCTTTTAACATTAATCCCTGAATTAGTTAAACCTAAATAATAATTAGGCAATGTAGGATGTTCAACTCTTAGCAGGTCCTCGCTTTGCACACCTAAAATATCCAGCTTAACTCCAGGGCTCGTCGTCCCGATCCCGACGTTGCCACTCGGGCCAACAAATAATGCCGGAACATAAGCGGCTCCGGCGGTTGGTCGGGTTTCGACCAGTAAAGGATTGGTCGTAGAGTTCACCATATGTAGTCTAGCGCTGGGCGCTGTTGCTATGCCGATGCCGATCGTTCCGTTATCTCTGAGCGACATGCGATGCGTAAGTATTCCATTCGCTTCCTTAGTAAAGAATCGCAGATGAGCACCATTCTGCCCGGCAGAACCGCTGGCTCTTACGCTTTCTATCACTGCGATCCTGGAATCGTTTTCGGAGCCCACAGCAAAACCGCCACTATTGGTTTTATCCTGAAAACCTATCTGATTATACAACCCATTGGTCCCGAGCCTGACGCTGCCGCTAACATCAAGCGGGATCTCCGGGGTCATCGTCCCGATCCCGACGTATCCGTTGGTCGAAACCGCAACCGCCGTTATGCCGCCCGCGCTCAAGCCCCCGGCCTGCAAGGCATAACCGACGCTGTTGATCTTGGTCCGGGGAGACAACGTCTCTCCGTTGACCACTACCTGCAAATAAGCATTATCCGTAACAAACACATTCGGGCTGATAAAATTGCCGACCTCACCAAGTAAAACGCTGTATATGCCCTGGTTAACTTCTACGCTAGAGATCGTTTGCGACCAGAGCTGAATCCCCGTCGTCGGATCGGTATGGATCGAAAAGATCATCGGCAAGGTCGCATTCACCAGTGCGCCGTTCTGCAGTAACCGCCCTGAATAGGTTAATTGGTTGGGCACGGCGAGAACCGTACTCGTCAGTATCGATAGCAACGTAATTCCTAAAAGCGTTTTCTTGAACATATTTGCCTCCTGTTAATTTGAAGTCAGAAATCAGAATTCAGAATACAGTATGAAGCATGATGCGGACTGAATTCTGAATTCTGTATTCTATTCTTATTAATTATCCCCAATCCCCACCAATAATGCAATCGGTATTTTCGGGGCATCCATACTGGCGTATGATACGCCCCTACATCACCTAACCGACCAGCTCCCCCACCTTGATCGTGCCTTGTTGTAAAATGGTATTCTTCGTCCGCCGCTGGGCGCTGCCGACGATCTTCTTGTCGCCCAGGACGATCTCATATTCTTCGGCTTCGGCGAAACATAATTCTCTGATCGATCTCTGCAAACCCTGCTTGGCCAGTCTGCTGACACTAACCGGATAACCCAGCTCGTTCAAACCCTCACAAATAAGCTCACTGATCACTAAATAGGCCTCGGTCAATTTTCCTGGAAGCAACTTGCTATCCGCCGGCGCGACCAGACAATAGACTACCTCATCTATGTCGTGAAAAACTATTCCGCCGCCGGTAGGTCGTCGTGCGAGATCAGGAGGATATATCGGCACAACTCCGTCATTGCGAGGAGTCATCGACGAAGCAATCTCTCGAAAGGAATTCCCTGCGAGAGATTGCTTCGCTCCGCTCGCAATGACGGGCGCAAGTTCTCTCTCCTGACTCCTGACTCCTGTCTCCTGTCCCCTATTCGCCTCGATCACTCTTCGCACATCCTTCACGTCCTGCAAATACCCATACGTCACCCCCGGCTCGTTCCAGGTATAAACCCGAATGGTCGGCTCTAAAAGACCAGCTTCCATTTCATGGAACAACTGCCAGTCCAAAGACATATTATTGGATATTGAAGCTGGCGGAGAAGCACAGATCTGCCAGTGTGCCATTAGAATTTCTGGCGCAGTTTGGGCTCTTTAACTGCTTTGGTCTCGTCCATTCTTTTGAACGGCGTGCTTTGCGGCGCATTGAGCAAAAGTTCCGGGTTTGTTTCGCACTCTTTGGCGATCTTGATCATCGCTTCGATAAATCCATCCAAGGTCTGCTTGCTTTCGGTTTCCGTCGGCTCGATCATTAAACATTCGTGCACGATCTGGGGAAAGTATATGGTCGGCGGATGAAAGCCGTAGTCCATGATCCGCTTGGCGATATCTAAAGCGCGCACGCCGTATTTTTTCTTTTTATCCTGGCAGGAGATGACAAACTCATGTTCGCATTCCTGAGGGAACGGAATGTCATAATAAGGAGCCAGTTTCTCTTTGATGTAATTAGCATTCTCTCTGGCTTTGCGGCTGACCTCGGCCAGACCGTCCGGCCCGATCATCTTTAGATAGGTATACGCGCGCACGATCACAGCGATGTTGCCATGAAATGTGGCCATTTTCTTGGGCAGGAAAGGTTTAAGAAATGCTTTTACTCCAACTGGCCCGGAGCCAGGACCTCCACCACCATGTGGCGTGGAAAAGGTCTTGTGCAGATTGATGTGTGCCACGTCAAAACCAAGCTCCCCGGGTTTCAATCGTCCCACCAAAGCATTTGCGTTAGCGCCATCGTAATAGAGCAGGCCGCCGGCTTTATGCACCATATCAGCGATCTTCTTGATGTTAGGCTCTAAAAGTCCAAGTGTGTTCGGATTGGTCAGCATTAATGCCGCCGTCTTGTTGCTCACTTCTTTTTGCAGAACGTCGCAGTCAACATAACCCTCTTTGGTCGAAGGCACAGTGATAACCTTGAAACCTGCCATAGCTGCGGTCGCGGGATTGGTCCCATGCGCTGAATCAGGGATTATAACTTCGTTGCGTTCTTCTTTTTTAGCTTTAAAATAATTGCGGATGGTCAACATACCGGTAAGTTCGCCATGCGCGCCGGCCAAAGGCTCCAGCGTGAAATGATCGTAACCAAAGATACCGGATAATTGTTCGGCGAATTCTTTTAATAG
>JBAZXJ010000175.1:0-4169 GCA_041659865.1 Candidatus Margulisiibacteriota bacterium
GAAATTAAATATGTAGTTTGTAACGCTGACGAAGGCGACCCCGGGGCGTATATGGACCGGAGTACGCTGGAAGGGGACCCTCATTCTATTCTTGAAGCCATGGCGATAGCTGGCTATACGGTCGGTTCTGATCAAGGTTTTATTTATATTCGCGCGGAATATCCTTTAGCGATCGAAAGATTGAACAAGGCTATTGCCCAGGCCAAAGACTACGGACTGCTCGGCCAGAATATCCTGGGCAGCGGTTTTAATTTTGATATTGAACTGCGTTTAGGCGCAGGCGCTTTTGTCTGCGGAGAAGAAACCGCGCTTTTAGCTTCCATCGAAGGAGAGAGAGGGATGCCTACTCCGCGGCCTCCCTATCCGGCGACCAAGGGCTTATGGGGCAAACCAACGGTCATCAATAACGTCGAGACTTACGCCAATATCCCTGTGATCATTAACAAAGGTGCGGATTGGTTCGCGGCGATCGGTACTGAGAAGTCCAAGGGGACAAAGGTCTTTGCCCTGACCGGAAAAGTTAATAATTCCGGTCTGATCGAGGTGCCGATGGGGACGACCTTGCGGGAAATAATCTTTGATATCGGCGGCGGGATCAAGGACAATAAAAAGTTCAAGGCGGCGCAGTCCGGAGGACCTTCCGGCGGAGTTATCTCGGATAAATTTTTGGATACGCCGATCGATTATGATAATTTAACTGCCATCGGTTCGATGATGGGTTCGGGCGGTTTGATCATCATGGATGAGGACGACTGCATGGTCGACGTGAATAAATTCTATTTGAATTTTTCCGTCGATGAATCTTGCGGAAAATGTTCCCCTTGCCGGATCGGCGGGTTTCAACTGCATACTATTCTGGAAAAGATCACCAAGGGCCTGGGGCAAGAGAGCGATGTTGCCAAGCTAAAACAGATCGCTTTTGCCATGCAGAAGGCGTCCTTGTGCGGGCTGGGCCAGACCGCCGGTAACCCGGTGCTTTCGACCTTGAACTATTTTTATCATGAATACGAAGAACATATCGTCGGGAAAAAATGCCGGGCCGGCAAATGTAATTCCCTCCTGGCTTTTGAGATCCTTCAGGACAAATGCGTTAAATGCAGTCTGTGCCAAAAGGCTTGTCCTGCGGGAGCTATCCCCGGAGACCGGCAGAATGGTTATACGATCATAACGGACAAGTGCATCAGATGCGGGCTCTGTTTTGACAGATGCCGGTTCAAAGCGATAAAAAAAGGTTAACGAAAATGAAAATGGTCAAAGCCAAGATAAACAATCTGGAAATAGAGGTCGCGGAAGGGACCTCTATCCTGGATGCCGCGAAAGCAGCCCAGATCAAGATCCCAACGCTATGCAAACATCCCGACCTGGTGGCTTCTGCGGCCTGCGGTATCTGTATCGTTAAGGTAAAGGGCCAGCGGAAAATGCTCCGCGCCTGCCATACCGACGTGGAAGCCGGTATGGAGATAATTACCCATGATCCCGAGATCGTTGAAGTACGCAAGACAGTGCTGGAACTGATCTTGTCCAACCATCCAAATGATTGCTTGAAATGCGGGCGCAACAACAATTGCGAACTGCAGTTGCTAGCCGCTGATTTCGGTATCAGGGAAGATGCTTTTACCAAAACTTTAGCTGAGATCCCGGAAGACAAGACCACCAAGAGCATCGTTTTAGATCCGCCAAAATGCATCAAATGCGGACGCTGTGTAGAAGTCTGCCAGAATATCCAGAACGTTTGGGCGTTAAATTATGTTGGCCGCGGGATCAAGACCCGTATCGCTCCTGCCGGGGATATCGTCCTCAACGAATCTCCTTGCGTGCGTTGCGGCCAGTGTTCGGCCCATTGTCCTACCGGCGCAATCTTTGAATATGATGATGCCGATAAGGTCTGGTCGGCCCTGCGCGACGAGGAAAAATACTGCATGATCCAGATCGCTCCGGCGGTCCGCGTAGCTATCGGTGAGGCTTTTGGTTTTGAATCAGGTACCCTGCATACTAAAAAACTCTATGCCTTGCTTCGCCGTTTGGGATTCAAAGCGGTCTTTGATACGAATTTTGGCGCTGACCTGACCATCATGGAAGAAGCCAGCGAGTTCGTGGAACGCTTTGCCCATAAAAAGGGCGTTCTGCCTTTGATAACGACTTGCTGTCCTTCCTGGGTAGATTTCATGGAAAAATATTATCCTGAAGCGATCCCGCATTTTTCTTCCTGCAAGTCTCCTCATGCTATGGTCGGGGCTTTAGCCAAGACCTATTACGCTGAAAAGAACAAGATCGATCCGGCGAAGATCTTCATGGTCTCGATCATGCCTTGTACGGCCAAAAAATATGAGATCCAGCGGACCGAAGAAATGTACGCTTCCGGCTACCAGGATGTTGATGTCTCTATTACGACCAGAGAATTGGCCAGGATGATCAAGCAAGCCGGGATAGATTTTAAGAACCTTGACGACGAAGAACCGGATAACATTTTGGGTGATTATACCGGCGCGGGTACCATTTTTGGCGCGACCGGCGGCGTTATGGAAGCCGCTTTGCGTACTGCCTACAACTTTGTCACCGGCGAGAACCTAAAAGATGTTGAGATCAACGTGGTTCGTGGTTTCGAAGGGGTCAAGGAAGGCGAGATCGATATTAAAGGTACAAAGGTCAAGATCGCTGTGGCCCATGGCCTGGGTAATGTGGAATACGTTATCAAGAAGATCCTGGAAGCCAAAAAGAACGGCGCTCCTCTGCCTTATCATTTTGTCGAGGTCATGGCCTGTCCCGGCGGTTGTATCGGCGGTGGCGGTCAGCCTTACGGGGTTACCGATGAGATCCGTACCAAGAGGACCAAAGGTATTTACCAGGATGACCGTGGCCAGAAGCTGCGTTGCAGTCACGATAATCCTTACATCAAGCAATTATACAAAGAATTTCTTGGAAAACCCTTGTCCGAGAAGTCGGAAAAACTTCTGCATACCGATTACAAAGCTAGGCCGGTTTACCTGAAATAGCATGGCCTGGTCCACGGCCGGGTTTTTTCCCTATGGCGCCAAGCCTTTTTACCACGCAAACCGCGCATTGATCAGCCGATTCATTTAAACAGGGCTTTCCCGGGTATAGCTGATAATGCTTCCGGTATTCCAGCGGAGTAGTATTAGGCATGAAAACATTGGCGCCTCTTTTAAGGACCAGTTCTCTTCCCCTGGGCGAGATGGCATCAAAAGCTGTAGTGGCCGGAATATGGGCCAGAGGATTTAGCAGCCTCAATATCGCGATAGTCTTGAAATAGATGTCTTTGGGAAAAGAGTTCACAGCCTTGCCGAACGGGGTAAGCTCGCTGGGAATAAAAGGTCCGGCCCCGATCATTTCCAGCTTTAGATCGGTGCAATATAGAATATCCCTGGCTAGTTGTTCCATCGTTTCCCCAGGCAGACCAATGAGGAATCCTGAGCCGGTCTGCACGCCGAGTTTTTGCAGGGCTTTTAAGCACTTGATACGTTTAATAAAGTCGTCATCTGGATGACATTCCCTGAACAATTTGCGGTTGGCGGTCTCAAAGCGGAGCAAATAGCGGTCCATGCCCATTTTCTGCCAGTAACGATAGGTCGCCAAACCTCTTTCCCCAACTGACAAAGTAACGGCAAGATCGGTCTCTTTTTTGATCGCGGAAATTATTCTGCCCATTACTTCCCGGGTATAATAGGGATCCTCTCCGGACTGCAGGACCACTGTGGTCATGTTCTGTTTTTCCATTTTGCGGCAGACCGCAAGGATCTCTTCAGCGGTCATTCGATAACGCTTTACGTTTTTGCTTTTAGCGCGGATGCCGCAGTAATTGCAGTTGCGATGGCAGTAATTAGAAAATTCGATGACCCCGCGGAGATGGACGTTATTGCCGAAGTGCTTCCTGCAGACTTTATCAGCTTGCTGATAAAGGTCGTCTAGCTGAGGACCATCTAGTTGTAACAGACTGACTATTTCGGTAACAGATGTCATGATAAGGTATTGTAACGCAAGCGTTGGGGAACAACAACAAGGTAAGCTTCGCCTTATCCCGATTCCTAATTTCCCATAAGCTATTTCCTCCAAAATATGCGCGTGACAAAAAATTGCTTTCTAGGCCTGAAGGAAATTGGAAATAGGAAAAGGGGAATAGGAAAAATATGCTGCGCATATTTTGGTTGCGG
>JBAZXJ010000176.1:0-4164 GCA_041659865.1 Candidatus Margulisiibacteriota bacterium
AGGGTTAGTAGTTCAAAAGGGGAATTGTTCATAGGACCTAAGTATAACAGAAAGCACAATGATGCAGAACCATCAACTAGAAATTAATATTTCGACCTGGCTCCATTGTATTATTTGACAAAGAAGTTCAATAGCAGTATGGTTCCAATTGTAGTAGTTGATTTTGTGTAATAGTGAAAGCAATACAACATGGCTAGTGTCGCAAAAAAACGAACAACACTTTTTCTTAATGCCTCTATTGCCAAGCATGCCAGAGCTCAATCCGTTATTGAAGAAATAAGCTTGACCCGTCTGGTCGAAAAAGCCTTGATCAAGTATCTGCCGCCAAAAATAGTTATCAAGAAACCTTCCCTGTAATAACTTTTCCCCAATGGTCTTATATCAGTCGTCCTGGCGCTCAGCGTCATGACGCTTCCCGCTATCAGACAAGCTTGGGCTAAGGCATCCGCTGAAGGCTTAAACACCGCATTCTGTTTGCCCACTTGACAAACCCTTGAAATGGGCGCATTGTACCACTTGTAGTAGTTGAACATGTACAACAAGTATAAAAGGTTGAAGTATGACAAGTAAGGAAACAAAACGAATAACTCTCTTTCTTGAGCCTTCTATTGTCAAACATGCCAAGGCCCATGCTGTGGTCGAGGAAATAGGTTTGACCCGTCTGGTCGAAAAAGCCTTGATCAACTACCTGCCCCCGGTAACAGTGATCAAAAAGCCTTCTCTGCCCTGATCTCTATCCTTTACGCTGCTTTTATCCTTCCTGCAGAGCTTATTGTTGTTAACTAGTTAAGCGTGACCGGGCAAGCCTAAGCAGTATCGCTCATCAAATTATCATCAGAAAAGTAATTGGGAAAGCAGGTCGCTATTCTTTTCTATCCTCGAGGGGGGGCGTAAGTACATAAGATCAATATAGGAAGAAAGAGGGGTAAATAATATGGATCCGTATAGTCAAACAGAGCAGGTCAAAATGATGGATCAGTTGTATCCAGCATTATCGGGAGGGGAGGGCTCTCTAATTTGCGCGAGTGCCTTGATCACAGGAGTGGTGCAAAACAATAAAAAGAACAGGGAAAAGTTAGGTCAGATGCTGGAGAACGCGGATAATAAGTTTTTAGGGATGGATATTAAAAGGAGAAATGTATCATGAGAGTAAGCAGAATAATATTATTGGCTTTAGTGTTAATAGGGACCTTGTTAATGGCTGGATGCGGCAGTACTTCTGCTGGTCTCGGTGGAGATACGACCGCGCCCGTGGTAAGTTCGACCTTCCCGGCCACTTCGGCGACCGCCGTAGCCATAAATACGAATATTAACGCGGTTTTTAATGAGAAGATGACGCCGTCAACGATCAGCGGGACTACCTTTAGCTTAAAGCAGGGGACAACACCGATCGCCTGTACGGTTACTTATACCGGCAAAGTTGCGAATTTGGTCCCGGCCAGCAATCTGGTGACCAATGCTATATATGACGTGACGATCACCACAGGGGTTAAGGACTTGGCAGGGAATTCTCTGACAACTACCAAGAACTGGAGCTTTACCACGGCAGGATCTGCCCCGGCAGCTCTGGCGGCAGTAACTCTTGGCGGCGCTGGTAATTTCGTTGCCTTATCCAAGGCAGGTATCTCCTCGACCGGAACCACCTCAATTGTTGGCAATATCGGCGCAAGTCCGATCGGTAGTACTGCGATAACGGGTTTTGGTTTGATCATGGATTCAACTAATACCTTTGCTATTTCTTCACTGGTAACCGGAAAAGTATATGCTTCGGATTATACCGCGCCTACACCGGCGGATATGACCACGGCGATAAGCGATATGGAAACCGCGTATACCAACGCCGCTGGCCGGACCAGCCCTACCGCTACCGAACTTGGCGCTGGAGATATCAGCGGTCTGACCATCGCGCCCGGACTCTATAAATGGGGTACCGGAGTATTGATCGCCACTGATGTCGTGCTCAACGGCAGTGCCACGGATGTCTGGATCTTTCAGATAGCAGGTAACCTTACGATGTCTCCCGGTGCCAGAGTTACCCTGACCGGCGGCGCTTTAGCCAGTAATGTTTACTGGCAGACCGGCGGTTCAGTAAGGCTGGATACTACTACGCATATTGAAGGAACCTTGCTCTGTATGACCGAGATAACTCTGGCGACCGGTGCCACAGTTAAAGGCAGACTGCTGTCTCAGACAGCGCTGACCCTCGATTCAAATGATGTGAGACAATAGAGCGGGCCATTATAGGATATTGATAGGTTCTTGATAACGGGGCTTTGGAAGTTTTCCGAAGCCCCGTTCCAAATGAAAGGAAAATAAAGATGAAGAATATTATTCGCAGCTTAGTTTTTATATCAGCCTTGCTAGTTATCGGAGCTGCTGGAACGGCTCAGGCAGAAATAGATATAAACATCAAGATCGGTTCTCCGCCCGTCATCGTAGCTGGATCTCCGGCCCTGGTCTTGATACCGCAGACCGGCATCTATTTTGTACCCGGGATAGTTCAGAACATTTTCTTCTATAACGAATACTGGTGGACGCTAAAAGGTGATCGTTGGACTTGGGCCAAGCAGTATATCGGTCCCTGGGAGGCCGTACAACGCAAAAATGTTCCCGCGTATTTATTCAAGGTGCCAAAAAACTACCGCGAGATCTACAAGAAGGAACGTCCAACTAATTACGGGCAGTGGAAAAAACAGCACCGGCACAATAGATAGAGACTACGTTATTATAGAGAAGAGGAAACGATGAAAATACAAATAATGATCCTGGTGTTAATTCTTTCTGGGGCCTTGGCCCTGGCAGGCACCGATCTTCGTGGCGGGATCCGTGGCGGAGGCTTGTCCCTGGGCATAGACTCAGCCAGTAATCAGCCGCGGAACTGGGCGCTTGGTTATGGCGCAAGCTTGCAGTCAAATGACAAACCAGTGGGGGTGTTCTTGTCCTTTTCCAATCCGCTAAGGACCCAAGGCGCTCCGGCCTATGTCAGTATCGGACCGGTCGCTTATTTTGGTAATTCCAGCAGCGCTATAGGCGCATTCCTGGATCTGGGCTGGGTGGGTATATTTGAGGTCAGTAACTTGCGCTTGGAAACAGGAATTGAAGTGAGGAATGACCGCTCCGGAATAAATATCGAATTATTGTATCAGCTTTAGCAAGCTCTGGTTGGTCTGACCGGAGGAAAGATCATTTGCCGACATTTAGCAAGCCGATGATTATAACGCCGATCGCGGACATTACCTTGATCCAGTTATCCGCCCAGAAATCGCGTTCGATGCCGATGTTGACCGTTACCACATCTCCGTAATTCATGGTAGAACTTGCGACCCCCATATAGGCGTTAGCTTCCGCGATATTTTTGGCTTCTTTTACCTCGCTGGTCAAAGTGCCGACATCGTTCTGTACCACATAGATCGGCCGGGGGGTTAGAAAGACGGAGAACTGAGGCCTGGTAATGTATTTGGATAGTTCTTTTTTCAGGATGGCATCCAGCTGGGGCAGGGTCTGGGTGTTGACTGTTATCCGGCCGACCTGAGGGATCGAAATACTGCCGTCTGGCGCTATGGTCTGCTTCGTGTTCAACTCTGGTTTGGAAACAACCTTGATCTCCAGGGTGTCGCCGGGGGCCAGGATATAATCCTCGGCAAATATGGGCAGAAAGAGCTGTAGGACAAGGCAGGCCATTAATAAACCGGTGATAGTATTCGTGTAGTTCTTCATGGTCAACATTAGTATACACCATAAATCGAACATTTACAGAAAATAACCACAAAAGATGACTTTTGGTCAGAGCGGTAGTTAACCCTATGATTCATTGTGGTGGCTGGGCTG
Source organism: Candidatus Margulisiibacteriota bacterium (assembly GCA_041659865.1). Lineage (GTDB taxonomy): Bacteria > Margulisbacteria > JBAZXJ01 > JBAZXJ01 > JBAZXJ01 > JBAZXJ01. The sequence continues at coordinate 3,829 of JBAZXJ010000176.1, forward strand.
GAAAGCCTAGTATTCCTGGTGTTCAGTACTCTGTAGTACTTGTATATATTCATGCTTGACAAGTACTACAAGTAAACGAACAACTCTTTTTCTGCATTCCGCTATCGCCAAGCATGCCAGAGCTCAAGCGATCCTTGAAGAAATAAGCCTGGCTAGTCTGGTCGAAAAAGCATTGCTCCTCTACTTGCCTCCCAAAACAGTTATCAAAAAGCCTACGCTCCCCTGACTTAACGACCAAAGCGAAGGATAAGCTGCCGGTCGTTACGGTCCTTATCCCCTCTGTTGCCGCACGCGTTAACGGTAGATCCCGTATTAATGAAAATTCTTGCCAGTATT
>JBAZXJ010000177.1:0-4122 GCA_041659865.1 Candidatus Margulisiibacteriota bacterium
TCTTTTCTATCCTATAGCCACTGTTCTTTAATGCGTATTCGTTCAATTTGGTAGCCTCCTTTAGGTTGTTTTATTCTACACCTAAAGTGTTACCTATGTGTTCCAACCTAAGAGGGGGAGTGACGCTTTTCGAGGCCCAGCTAACACTCCGTCATTGCGAGGAGTCCCGCGCTTGTGCGCCATAGCGCTTCAGCGCGCAGGCGCATCGGGGCGACGCGGCAATCTCGACAAGGAATACTTTGCGAGATTGCCACGTCGGCTGCCTCCTCGCAATGACGGAGGTTATGCTCCTAAATTCATTCTTGTCCTAACCCCTCTCATCATTTATAATGCCCCCATGACCATTCCAATAATCGATCTCAAAGCACAATACGCAGAAATTCAGACCGAGACCGAAGCCGCTGTCCTCAAGGTCCTGCGCAGCGGTCATTATATAATGGGCCCTGAAGGCCATGCCCTGGAAAACGAGCTGGCTGCTTACCTCGGCGTCAAGCATGCTATAGCAGTGAACTCAGGGACTACTGCCCTGCATCTGGCCTTAGTAGCTTCCGGTATCGGGCCTGGTGACGAAGTTATTACTACTCCTTTTACTTTTATCGCGACCGCCGAAGTGATCTCCTATGTCGGCGCTACTCCGGTTTTCGCCGATATTGATCCGGTAACCTATTGTATCGATCCGGCTAAAGTAAAAGAAAAGATAACCAACAAGACGCAGGCGATCATCCCTGTTCATCTTTACGGCCAGTCTACTGATATGTACAAGCTCGAGGAAATGGCTGAGGACCATGGGATTAAGGTCATCGAGGATTGTTGTCAGTCCATCGGCACTACTTACAACAGCAAGATGGTCGGCAGCATCGGCGATTATGGCTGTTTTAGTTTTTTTCCGACAAAAAATCTGGGCACTGCCGGCGAGGGCGGCCTGATAACTACTAACGACGACGAGGCTTATTCCAAGCTTCTGGCCCTGCGTATCCATGGCAGCAGGCAGCGTTATGAACATGAAATGATCGGCTATAATGCCAGGCTAAATGAGATCCAGTGTGCGGTCCTGCGGGTTAAGTTAAAATATCTGAACAAGTGGACCAAGCAAAGATAGGCCCATGCCGCTTTGTTCAATAAACTGCTGGAAAACTTTTCTGTGTTCACTCCAGCAACCGCAAAATACAGCAACCATGTCTATCATCAATACGCTGTGCGCATAGAAAAGAACCGCGATGCTGTTCTGCAGTATATGCAGGATAACGGCGTCGGCTGTGCGGTCCATTACCCCAAACCGATCCATCTTCAGCAAGCATACGAGTTCATGGGCCTAAAGGCCGGAGCTTTCCCGGTCAGCGAAAGGCTCTCAAAAGAGATCATGTCCCTTCCGGTCTATCCTGAACTTAGCGAGGAGCAGGTCAAAGGCATAGCTTCGACCCTGGAGAAAGCGCTGGGCCAATAAATGTCTGAAGCACTAGCACCAAGAGACTCTTATGGTAAGGCTCTGGTAGAGCTGGGCAAAGAAAATAAAAATATCGTCGTGCTCGATGCCGACCTTTCCTCTTCGACCAGGACCAGCTGGTTCGCCAAAGAATTTCCTGAAAGATTTTTTAATGCAGGTGTTGCTGAACAGAATCTGATCGGCATGGCGGCCGGGTTATCCTTGAGCGGTAAAATAGTTTTTGCCAGTTCCTTTGCCATGTTCTGCTCAGGACGGCCCTGGGAAATGATCCGGAATTCTATTGCCTACCCTCGGCTTAATGTTAAAATAGTTGCCACCCATGCTGGCATTACGGTCGGCGAAGACGGGGCTTCTCATCAGGCCAATGAAGATATTGCCATACTCAGAGCCATTCCGAACCTGACGGTCGTTGTGCCCGCCGATGCCCATGAAACTACGGCAGTGATCCGGGCGGCGGCCAAGGCCGCAGGGCCCTGGTACATCCGCTTGAGCCGCGCGACTACTCCAGTCGTCTTTGCCGAAAATGTAGGGTTTGATCTAAAGGATACGCCGGTCGTCCGGCAAGGCAAAGACGTGACCATCGTCGCTTGCGGTATCATGGTCGCGATGGCTTTGCAGGCCGCAGATATTTTGGCTAAAGAAAATATTTCTGCTGAAGTTTTAAATTTGCATACTATCAGGCCATTGCCGCTTACCCCAATTGTCGGATCCGTGAAAAAAACCGGTTTATTGGTAACCGCCGAGGAGCATACTATTCGCGGAGGAGCAGGCAGCGCGGTCATTGAACAGCTCGTCCAACATTATCCAGTACCGGCAGAAATGGTCGGCATCATGGATACCTTCGGAGAATCTGGCGCACCGGCGGAATTGCTGGTTAAGTATGGCTTAACAGCAGAGAAGATAGTCGAAGCAGTAAAAAGAGGCTTGAAGAGAAAGTAGAAAACAACGCGCGGTCACTGAGCGGAGCCGAAGTGCCCGCCCCCACGCTAACCTTACCCCCCAGCCGCCCGCCTCATAACCTCAACAGCTGGTCTTATCCCCGTAAATATTTCAAAGGCCAAGGCCCCCTGGCGAATTAACATGCCCAGTCCATTGCACGTTCTAACGCTTTCCAGCTTGGCAATTCTCATCAGTTCCGTTTCTTTGGGATTATAGCCCAGGTCGTAGACCATTTGTCCTTCATGAAATACGCTGCCAGGCAAAGGACTGGCCCCGAGAGAATGAGAGGAGCCAGTACCGCTGGCATTGATGATCAAGTCCGCACCATTGGCTAGCACCTGCAGTTGATCTGCCATCGCAGTTTTTACTCTCCCGCCTGGATCACCCGCGCTCAAGACCAACTTCTCCGCTGCTTCTGCAATTACATCATATATATAAAGCTCCTGGAAAAGTCCCAAGTCCTGCAGAATAAAAAGCACGGAACGCGCAGCCCCCCCAGCGCCAAGCAGAAGCACCTTGCGGGCAACTTTCCCCTTGGGCCAGCCGGCGTCTTCGGTCAAGGATCCATAAAAACCCGGCGCATCCGTGTTATAACCGATCAGTTTCGCCCCGGACTTTTTTATCGTATTCACGGCACCGATCTTATTGGCCAGGGGGTCGATCTGATCAAGGTACTGGAGCACTGCGATCTTGTAAGGAACGGTCACGTTCACGCCCTGGATGCTGGCATCCTCCCGCAGCATCTGCATTTTCGCCGGCAGTTCTTCCGGCGAGAAGTCAAAAAGTTCATATTCCCAGTCCGTCATCCCCAGCGCGCGGAAAGCAGCATTATGCATCTGCGGTGACAGGCTGTGTTTGAGCGGGTGGCCGAATAATCCGGTAATTTTTAGCATTTCATTCCTCCGTGAAGCTATTATATAACAATTTGGCAGAGAGCAACTAGTGGGCATATTCGCAGAAGTAAAGAAGTAAAGAAGTAAAGAAGTAGAGAATAGCCTGGATAAGTTTTAGCGTTCGTAACAAAGAGTCCCCGAAACAGCATTATTTCTTTACTCCTTTAATTCTTTACTTCTCTCCTCAAATTCCCTTCTAGCCATATCTCCCCAACTATGCTATAAATATTTTTTAGTGAAACACCTACTCGGCCTCGAAGATGTTAACCTCAAAACGATCCAATTAATTTTTGATCAAGCTCGCCAATTTAAAGAGATCTTTCAGCGCCCCGTAAAGCAAGTTCCGACCTTGCGCGGCAAGAATATCGTTACCCTCTTTTATGAACCCAGCACCCGGACCAGAACCTCCTTCGATGTGGCGGCTAAAGCGCTGGGCGCCTCGTCCATTGCCTTGAATATCGCGACCAGCAGTGTGTCCAAGGGAGAAACCCTGGTCGATACGGCCAGGAACCTGGAGGTCATGGGGATCGATGCCATTATCATCCGCCATCAGATGAGCGGAGCGCCGCATCTTTTGGCCCAGCATGTGAACATCCCGGTGATCAATGCCGGAGACGGCTGGCATGAACATCCCACTCAGGGTTTGCTGGATATGTTCACCATGCTCGAAGCCAGCCCAAGCTTAAAGGGTAAACGAGTGATCATCGTCGGCGATATTGCCCATAGCCGGGTGGCCCGGTCTAATATCTGGGGCTTGACCAAGATGGGCGCGAAGGTGACCGTGGTCGGACCCTCTATCCTGATCCCTAAAGATATAGACCAGATGGGCGTTGAGGTCTCAAATGA
>JBAZXJ010000178.1:0-671 GCA_041659865.1 Candidatus Margulisiibacteriota bacterium
AAAGAGCCCTGGTGGGAAGGCCTGGACGGTCCTGTACCCAAGAACCTGACCGACTGGCAGGGGAACGCCTGGGATCCTTCCAAAGAAGGCAAAGCAGCCCAGCCTAATTCACGCTTTACGGTCTCGATCCAGAACTGCCCGACCTTGTCCAAAGAATATGACAATCCTCAAGGGGTGCCGATCTCGGCGATAATCCTGGGCGGTCGGCGTACCCAGCTTGTTCCTTTGGTGTCTGAAGCTTATGACTGGCAGAACGGGGTCTTTATGGGTGCCCGTTCTGGTTCCGAAACGACCTCTGCCGCTGTGGGCAAGGAAGGCGTTCTGCGCCGTGACCCCATGGCGATGCTGCCTTTCTGCGGCTACAACATGGGCGACTATTTCGGCCACTGGCTGAAGATGGGTAAAAAGCTGAAGAATCCGCCAAAGATCTTTTCCGTGAACTGGTTTAGGACAGATGATGAAGGCAAATTCATTTGGCCTGGCTTTGGCGACAATATCCGGGTCTTAAAATGGATCATCGACCGCTGTGAAGGGAAGGTCGAGGCCAGAAAGACCGCGGTTGGCATGCTGCCGGAAATGAAGGACCTTGATCTGAGCGGTTTGAATATACCTCAGGCAAAGATGGAGCGAATACTTTCGGTCAATAACGCTGACTGGCGCAAGGAAGCCGA
>JBAZXJ010000178.1:681-4120 GCA_041659865.1 Candidatus Margulisiibacteriota bacterium
TTTCCTGAAGACCTTTGGCAGTCATCTGCCTAAAGAAATGCTGGAAGAGCAGGAGAAGCTGGCGAAAGCGGTTGCTCAGTAGGGCTTCAGCGGGCGAAATTTGATTTCAATAAAGAAGGGGCGAATAGTTATTCGCCCCTTCTGCTGTGTAAAATTAAAGCCTGTATATTTTTGTAAGATCATGGACGAAAAAAAACACGTTTGGTCACTGAGTAGCCAGCTGAAGCCCTTGGCGAAGGCTGGCGTATCGAAGTGCCCGCCTACAGACTAACGAGCAAGCTCCTCTGGCCTGCGGCCGGCTATTTTAATGCAGGGCTCTGCCCCGCAACCCCGGGAATATTTCTTTTTGGCGCCAAAAAGAAATATTCCATAAAGAAAAACCGCTTAACACCTACGGTTTTAAGAATTCCCTTAGCGTATCCCAGCCGCCACTCGGGGCAGCTCGTCCAGTACCATTTATACTTTTTACAGCAGGTCTGGCCGATCTGCCATCTCCCCTCCACCCCATTATTGATGGCGTATTCAAGGTGAACTATAGAACAGCCTCCGCTCTAAAAAACTTTTATGGTATCGATTAACATGTCGTGGGGAATCTCGTAAGCTGGCCTGCCAGCCGTAGCTCTTAAAACTTTCCCAAAAGTTTTAAGAGCGGAGGCTGGTGCCGAAGCCCGGAATCGAACCGGGATGGAGGTGAACTCCACTGGTTTTTGAGACCAGCGCGTCTACCAGTTCCGCCACTTCGGCCTATGGTATTAGTTCCGTCTGCTGCCGAACAGTCTCAGCATCATCAGGAACAGGTTGATAAAGTCTAGGTAAAGGGTCAAAGCCCCGATCACGGCGAGCTTTGAAGTATTGTCGCCTTCGCCTGCATAACTCATGTTCTTTATCTTCTGTGTATCGTAAGCGGTCAGGCCGACGAAGATCAGTATTCCCGCATAAGTTATCAGCCAGTAGAGCATACTGCTATGCATGAAGATATTTACTACAGAAGCAATGATCAGCCCGAATACAGCCATTATACAGAGACTGCCGAGACGAGTAAGGTCGGCCTTGGTAAAATAACCGTAAGCGCTCATTGCCCCGAAGGCCCCGGCAGTAATAAAGAAAGTTGAAGCGATCGAGCCGGCGGTATAGGCCAGGAAGATCACCGAAAAGGTCAGACCGTTCAAAAAGGAATAGGCTAAAAAGACGCGCAATGCTGTAGGGAAATCCATACCCGCGACCGCGGACGAAAGATACATGACCAACCCAAGTTCGCCGATGATCAGACCAAAGAACAGGATCTGGTTCGAAACTATTGCGTGGGCCAAGGAGGGCGTAGCCGCGGTCACGAAAGCGACAAGCGCTGTTACCAGCAAAGCCAGGGACATAAAGCCATAGACCCTGGTGATCAAAGTTTGTTCTGCTTGTTTTACATTAGTTAAAGTCGTTTCGATCGTTTGGACCATCTTAAGCCTCCTGCAAGATCTTTCTATTTAAGGACCGTATCTCCAGATAGAGCACGACCGCAGTAATTAACGCCGCTATTGTATCAGAAACCGGCCCGGCCAGCCAGACCCCGGCCAGACCAAAAACATGGGGCAGGAAAAAGACCAGGGGGATGAAAAGTATCATCTGTCGCAGCAGGTTCAGGAAGATAGAAACCTTAGGTTTACTGACCGCCTGAAAATAGTTCGCACCCATCAGCTGAAAACCGATCAGGGGCAGCATGAACAAAAAGATCTGCAAGCCCTGGACAGTTGTCTGCATCATCAGAGTGTCGCTTTTGCGCACAAAAAGGTTAATGATCAGATGCGGGAAAAAGACCACCAGGATAAAACCAAAAGTACTGAAAACAGTAGCCGCAATGATCGATAAATTCAAGGTATCTTTTAGCCGTTGAAACTTCTTTGCGCCATAATTAAATCCCAGGATCGGCTGACTGGCCTGGCTTAGGCCGGTGATCGGCATAATGGTCAAAATAGCGATGCTGTTCACGATGCCCATGGCTCCGATCGCGATATCTCCGCCAAAGTGGGCCAGGCTGAGATTGGCAATTACGGCGACCAGGCTGGCGGCCAACTGCATCACAAAAGGAGACAAACCGATCGCCAGGGCAGGGAACATTATTTTGAGATCTATTTTCAGGTTCTGCCAGCGCAGACGTAAATAGCTTTTGCCGACAGTAAAATGAGCCAGGACCCAAATGGCGGATATAACATTGGAGATCACTGTCGCGTAGGCTGCGCCTTGCACGCCCCAATGGAACTTATAGATGAACAAGGGATTTAAGAGCAGGCTCAAGAAAGCGCCGATCAGCATAGTATTCATCGCTATGGCCGGATTGCCTTCAGCGCGGATGATATTATTCATACCCATGGCCATGAAGCTGATAATGATGGACCACAGGATCGGTATACAATAAGCCATGGCATAGGGCAGGGTCTGACTGCTGGCGCCGAAAAGGATCAGCAGGTCTTCCGCATAGAACAGGCTAAGGGCGGTCAGTACTATCCCGGTCAGCACGAATAATGAGAAGGCGTTGCCTAGTATTTTTTCTGCTTCGTCTTTTTTATGCTCTCCCAGACGGATCGAGATCAGATTGGCCGAGCCGACGCCGATCAGCATACCAACGGCGATAAGTATCGTGAAGATCGGGAAGGTCAGGCTGATCCCGGCTAGCGCCAGGTCGCCCTCGACCCGGCTGATAAAGACCCGGGAGACGATGTTATATAGGGCAAAAACGATCATCCCGGTAATAGCCGGGATGGAAAATTGCCAGAGCAGGCTCCCTATTCGTTCTTCGCCGAGTTTATTTGGATCGCGCATGCGGGGATTATAGCAGAGGGTGAGGATGGACGGTAGGCGGCAGGTTGTAGTTTCTGATCGGGGACGGAGGATATGCCACTCCAGCCCAGTATTTGCAGGGGGCTTGTTACCGCTTCCTCCGTCCCCATCCCCCCATCATTCCCCTTGACAAACCCCTTCTCAATTCCTATAATTCATACCAACAAGATAGGAGATAGGGAAATGCAACTTTCAACCAGAACACGTTATGGCCTAAGAATGCTGATCTATTTAGGTACGCAGAAAGGTAACGGCTGGGTCCAATTACATGAGGTAGCGAAAGCAGAGGATATCTCGGTCAAATACCTTGAGCAGATAGTCCGTTTGCTCAAACCCTCAGGCCTGATCAATGTGGCCCGCGGGGCTAAAGGGGGGTATTCCCTGGCCAAAGATCCGGAAAAGGTCACCATAAAGGACGTATATTTGATCATGGAAGGGAAATTATGCATAGTCGACTGTAGCAGCGGAGGCAGTAAAGCCTGCCTGCGTACAGAGCATTGTGCGACCGTTGAGGTCTGGCGAGGGTTGGAAAAGATCATCGATAAATATTTTTCAGGGATAACCCTGGCTCAATTGATCGAAGAAGGAAAGAAGAAGGAAGCTGTGAAAATGT
>JBAZXJ010000179.1:0-4116 GCA_041659865.1 Candidatus Margulisiibacteriota bacterium
CAGATAGCGTGACCTTAGATGAACTCAAGAAACAGTTCAACGTAGGTGATGAATTCATAAAGAAATACAACGAGAATTCTGATACGGTCCTTGATGCCAAGGAATTGAAAAAGTTCCTGGATGTTCTGAGTAATCCCAAAGTGGTAGCGATGGGTTTTAAAAAAGAAGATTTCTTTGCCGCCAAGGGTTTTATTGATATCAGTAAGTATGATGAAAAGAAAGCAGTTATGGCCGCTGGAAAGAACGGCTTAGCTATTTCAGGAAGCATAAAATTGGCCGATATCCAAACCTGGCTGAGCAAAAATACATTAGCCGCTGACGTGTTAAAGGACTTCCTTGGTGATACAGGGCTTAAGTCTGACAGCTTGACCGAAGAGCAATTTGCCTGGTTCCTGTTCCGTCTGCATAAACAACAGACAGGGCAGGTCAATGTTGACCAATTCGAAACCGATCCGCAAGCCTATGACAAAATGATCGCTGCGCTTTTAGGCAAAGAACTGCCGGCGGATGTGGCCGCAGGGGTAACTCCTCCTGCCGGGACGCCGGGTGCAGGGAGCGAAGCAGTTACACAGCCACCAACCCCAACCCCAGGTCCAGTTGCCGGTCCTGATGCGACAGGAACACCTCCGCCTGATCCAACATTGCCTGGTGGCGAAATGCCGTCAAAAGTATCGCCAAGAACAAGGCCAATAACACCCGATCATAGGATCAAAAGAGTTGGAAGTTCAGTGCCAGAGACGATCCCTCCTTCCGCTAACGTCGCTCTGAAGCCTGAAATGGTAGCAGGTTGGAAACCAGAAGATTATACATTTGCTTATAGCGATGGTATCGATATGCCAGCAGAACAAGGTGGTGGGCCACAGATACCCGTATTGAAGGTCATCAAGGCAGTCAAGGGATCAGTTATAGAAATGAGTTCCATGCCCCAGCCAGAGAAAGCCGCTATTGACGCGAGCCAACTCAAAAGCAAAGTTAAGATAGAAGGTCAGGTATATTATCAGATAGACCAGCCCAATGGTGCTAAAGAGGAATGGTATGTGCCAGAGGAGTTCATTACGGCTGTAAGCAGGAATAACCCCGGAGTTGTGCCAGGTATTCCAAAAGGAAAAGGAAAGAAGGGTGACATGAAAGCTGGAGGAATAGCGCCGCAAAATGATCCGGCTGGAAAGAGTTGGTTATCCGCGGCGAATCCTTTGTATTACCTGGCATCATTGTTCACTCCGTCCCCGGCCAAAGCGAGTCCGGTACAAACTCCTAATGTTGTGGGTGTGAAAGGGAAGAAAGCAGAAGGGCATGGGCCGGCGGTTGGATTAAATGCTCCGGTCGTTGAACAACCACAACCTACTCTAGTAGCTGAGCCTAAACCTGAACCGGCAAAAACGGCTGAAGAGGAATTAATTTTAGTGAATGTTGAGGGTCCGATCCCGAAAACGCCAAGAGCGCCTGGCCAACCACTGCGGATCCAGCTAGGTAAGGCATTAGCAGGAGGGGACTATGTCCTGTGGTCCAAAACAACAGACGGGGCAATAGCCGATATTCCAAAAGCAGGTATGATCAATGTTGGAGACGCCCCAGAGGGGGATCTTGAAGTCAGAAAAAAGCTGTAAAAGGGATAGTTCATGCTGTTCAATAAAAGGAATATTGGTGGAGTAGGCGAAACCGTAAAAGCCGGCCAGGGGTCTTTTGTTGATAAAAAGAATAGTGTCTCTAAGTGTGAAATAAAAGATAACAGTTTAATTATATCCGGTATCTCTTCGGCCAAGTCGGTCAGGATCAACATTCAAGGAATATCTGCGCCATTTGTGACGATAGTTAAGCCAGATGGTACATGGGCGATCAAGATCGATCTGTCCCAGATCCCCTCAGATATAACGTATGACGTTGCCTTTACATTGAAGCAAGGCAAGGAAATAATCTTAAAAGATCAGAAATTAGAGATCAGAAAAAATCCAGCTTCAGGTATGGGAGATCAATCGTCACCTCTATCCGTAAATCCCCTCCAGCCACCGGTGAATATTGAAATAACACGTACCGTAGAAGATCTTTTCGAGAAGATCGAGGAGGATCCGTTGATCCAGCAGTCAAAAGACAAACAGGCGATGATAAATTATGCCAAGAGTTATTACCTGGGATTGCAGAACGACCTTGAAATCACGAGGGATACTGTCAATAAGAAGATCAATTTTTATGATTATGATTCACCAAACCAGAATACGGATTATTCTCTGAACGATTTTGATGTGAATTCCTATAAGCCAGCAACCGAGATCAAGCAAAGGGCGCTAGAACTATTGTTAAGGTCAATAGCCAGAGTTAATAATATTGGCGTCGATGCTTTATTTGCCCCAACATCTAATACAACGCAACTAGTATTCAATAAAGAACTTTTACCAGTGGCAACAGGAGATGTAAATGGTCTTGGCAGTAAGCTCGGCTCCTTACTGCCCGATAATGTCGCTCTCTTGCCTGATCTGGTCAAGGGTAAGCTGCAAATAGCCTTTGAGAATAATAAGTACCTGGTCAAGGTCTTGAATGAAAAGGGCGAATGGCAAACCAGACCAGGAGAATCTGATGAGCAGGTCGATAAGCTCATAGAAGATATATACCAATTATACCAAAAGCAGTTAGGACTGAAGATCGAGGCCTCCGATCAAGCAGCTAAAAGGGATATTGTGTTCGGAAAAGATAACAGATTGGATAATGCTGATCTGTTTGGTCTGCTCGATCTGCCATCGTTGGATACTTTAACTAAGACCTTATTTCAGAATGATAATTTTAATTATTGGCTATCCCGGGTTGTCGATCCTCAAACCAAGAGAACATTATCATCTGCAGAAAAAGAAGCCTTCAAGGGTTATTTGGCAAGGGTGTCTTTAGGCCTGGAAAGTCAGTCAGCTCCTATACCTATGATGGGGCAAAAATTAATGCCGATCAGAGGCGCCTCCGGTACGGTTATGTTAGGCAGGGAGGTAATTGAGGACATCTCGAAATATTTTACGGAAGCAAGTCGCGATGCCGATGGATTAAGGGTGAACCGATTACTGTTCATAGGTTCCGCAGTACCTGGCTCTAAGGAAAAAGTGTTCACGGAGGAATACCTTGATGCTTTGGAGAGTACAACAGTCGATGCTCAAATAGCTACTAAGAGCTTAAGTGTCGAAACTGTAGGATTAATAGACACAGGTACTAAGGTCGAGAAGATAACAAATGCGGAAACGATGATCAGAAAGAACAAGTTTTACAAAAAGATATTTAATAACCCTTTGCTGGCCCTGCAGATAGGTTTAGGGCAGGACCCGAAACAACTCGACAATCGGCTATCTCCATTTATTGTCAAGCGGATATTGGATAATAGCCACAGCCCAGTTGAGGCAAAACAGTTGAAGGATATCCTGCCTTTATTAGAAAAAAAGAACGTCTTGTTAAGCATGGATCTGGCCTGGGAGAACGCTGGTGAGTTTGCAGCAGCTGATCGGCCTCTTGTTGAAGCGGTGATCAAGATCGTTAAAGGAAATTACTTTAAGGTGATGGAACGATCGGTATTACGTGATTATGGCCCTGTAAAGATCAGTACATTATTGGCAGAGAACCAGGGAGGAGACCCTACCGAACCTCTTACTCCCGTATTTCTGAAGAATTGCCAGAAAAAATACAACATGCCTGAGGCCTTTAGGGCTGTGATCGATGATAACGTAAAACTATTAGGAGGGGTCTCTCTTGATGCAGTGCAAAAACGCTGGGGGGATTGGTTAACTGGAAATGGCGAGGAGAAAATACCTGCCGGCAAGATGCGTATAGAAGATGGCGATTGTCTGGAGGATATTGTTATAAAAATGGCTCTATGTGATCTGGCTGCCAAGCTGCCGGAGGCAACACCTTATGATACTTTGTTAGCTATACTACGGAAAAATTATCCGAAATATATGGTCCAATCCAAATTGACCACGATTGACCATAGTGTCATCAAGGATATCCTGAAATTACCCTTGCTCCAGCAATTAAATAAGAAATACATCAGCGAGTTCGATCTGCTCAGGGTAGATCAGTCGGATATTGATCTGAATTCTACTACGGACAGAAGGGCGTCTGTGGTCAGGGGCCTTCTGATGCATTATG
>JBAZXJ010000180.1:0-4076 GCA_041659865.1 Candidatus Margulisiibacteriota bacterium
TGGAATGGGAACATATTTATAATGATATCAGGCCTCATGGCAGCCTAAATTTCCTGGCTCCACAGAAATTCCTGGAATCGGTTATAATGTCATAAGCAAAGTGTTACCTATGTCACCAACCTAACCGCAATATATACACTCGAAAACCCTCGTGCTATAATCCTCCCCGTATGAAAGTATCCATCGTCGGCACCGGCCGTCTCGGCAGTAATTTAGCTTATACTCTAGCCCTAAAACAGCTAGCTACAGAAATATCCCTGATCAATCCCCTAAGTCCCGAACTGGCCAAAGGCCATTGCATCGATATCCAGCATGCTCTGACCATGATCGGGCAGGTCAAAATGTCTTATGGGGGTTATGAAACGACGGCGGATGCCGATATTATTGTGATCACCAGCGGAGTGACCAGAAAACAGGAAGAAAGCCGTTTGGACCTAAGCGAAAAGAACGTGGAAATAACCCGTCAGGCCATCTGCAATATTTTAGACTACAACCAAAGTGCCATACTTATCCTGGCGAATAATCCGGTGGATATAACGACCTTTGTGGCGCTGAAAGTCTCTGGTTTTCCGCGGGCGCGGGTTATTGGGACAGGGACTTTATTGGATTCTCTGCGTTTCCGTTTTCTGCTTTCCGAAGCGGCCAACCTGGACCCGAGAAGTATCAATGCCTTATTGCTCGGCGAACATGGAGACAGCGCTGTACCGATCTTGAGTACGGCTACGGTCAACGGCCTGCCGATCAGCGACGTTTCTGCGCTCTCGGCGGAAGATATCCAGAGAACAGTCGATAAAGTAAAACAATCAGGGAAAGATCTGCTAGGCTTAAAAGGCGGTTCTACTTATTCGCCGGCTTTATCGATCGCGACGATAATCGATGCTATCGTCAACGACCAGCATCAGATCATGCCTTTAACTACTTATGTGCAAGGTGAGTATGGCCTGGACGGGATCTGTATCAGTCTGCCGGTGCGTATCGGACGTGCGGGAGTGGAAGAGATCCTCGAGATCAAGCTGACCGAAGATGAACGTACCAAACTTAATTTATCAGCAGGTATCCTGGAATCGGAAGTTACCAACCTCAACAACTAGGCTAGGGTATTCTGCGGCGCATCTCCGCTACCAGGCGGGGCATGGTTTTTCCCAGCTCATTTAGGATATCTTCTCTGACCTTGGAACTGGTACTGCAAGTCAGAAGTTTTTCTCCAGCTTCCTTTAGAGCATCCTCTGTGAACGCTTGTTCCAGAAGCTCGGCCTCAAGATGGTCATCGCCGATAGCATCTACCATTTCACTTATGAATTGTTCCTTGGCTTTGATCAGCTGCTGCATTCTTCTGACAAAAAGCTGATCGATATCTGTATTTACTTTAAGCTCTTCTGGGATACTATTGTAGAGGTCCTGGAGCTTATCGTCTTCGTATTCGTTGAGGAACAAGACGGTCAGCGACAGCTTGGCATCGGTCTTGATCTGTTCCGGCAGTCCAGAACTGTCGATCTTGCTAAGAATATTTTTATAATGTTCCAGAAGGCCGTTCTTGCTATATCTGCTGACCGTGTTTGTCGACATATTGGTGATGATCATTTTTTGTTCTTCAGGTGATATCTTCTTCATGTCATTTAAACGCAGCAACAGTTCCACATACAGCACAGCAATGAATTCTTGACGGAACCTCTGGAGGAGTGGGGCTACAATATCCTGTTTGAATAGGATGGTCTCAGGGACCTTTTGAGCAAGATCATCCAGAAAATAGGGGGCACAATGCGCCACTGCTTCTTTGGTCAGCATAGTGACCTGTTGTTCCCAAGCTTCTGCTGTCATGCCTTTCGCATTGATAGTCTTCAGCTCTTTTTGGTATTGTTCCAGCACATTATGAGGCGTGCAATTTAGGGTCCTTATGGGCTCACGTTGGAAGGTCGGTACCTTCGGCAGGATCAGCTTCTTGTTCATTCTATTATCTCCTTTTGTTCAAATATTTCCTCGATCAGGTCTTTTTCATAATCTTTAAAGCATTTCAGCAGTACCTCAACTTTGATCTCCGACGAAAGTTTCGGGATGATCGTTCGAGGGATCGCCAGGCAGAGTTCGTACAGATTAAGAGGGATACATCTGCGCAAGGCCTCTTCGGTCAGCGCTATATCCCTAAGTTCACTTGGGAGCGCGGTGTATAGCTGGGAGACAAAGACATCATTACATTGCATCATTGCGCCCCTGGTCAAAGAACTGGTCAATAGTTCAGGCCCTTTTTCCAGGACCTGCAGGAGCAGGTCCTCCAGTCCAGTTTCATCGCAATGCGACATCAGAATAGCGACAAGACTTTCCGTGATGAATTCCCGGGGAATTACTCTGATCAGTTCATGCATGAACCATTTATCGTATTTCTGGGCGGTCAATACCGTTGCTTCGATGACCGCTCTGTCCTGTAAATGCTTAGGCAGAGCACTAATGCCCAGAAAATGTTTTTCATAAACATCAAGCAGATTGTCCTGGACCGTTTTGTCCAGTATCGCCAGATATTCCATGGTTTCTGGCAGGTAAGCCAGGTCCTCTTCAAAAGTAATGATCTTACAGCTGGTATTCATGCTATATCTATATCGTTGGTAACGGCTGATTATTTCAAAATATTATGGAATCGTGTTAATATCCTGCCCATGTTCGACCAAAACGACCTAAAAACCTGCCAGGGCCTGTCAGGATCCTTGGTAGCGGAAAGACTAAGAACCGAGGGTTTTAACGAACTGCCTTCCAGCAAGAAGCGCAGCATCTTTGATATAGCTTTTGAAGGGGTCCGTGAAGCTAGGTTCATGCTCCTGGTCGCCGGCGGCCTTTTATACCTGTTTTTAGGCGATATCCAGGAAGCGATCATGCTTCTTTTCTTCGTTTTTGTGGTCATGGGTATTACCCTTTATCAGGAACGCAAAACTACCCGGGCCCTGGAGGCGCTGCGCGACCTGTCCAGCCCCAGGGCTTTGGTGATCAGGGACGGCCAGGAACGGCGTATACCCGGGCGCGAGGTGGTCAGGGAAGATATCATAATTTTACGTGAGGGTGACCGTATCCCTGCCGATGCTTTGCTGCTAAGCGCGATGAACCTGCAGGTCGATGAATCACTTTTGACCGGGGAATCCATGCCGGTTCGCAAGGCCGCGGCGGAAGGAAAGCCCGAACTCACCAGGCCAGGAGGGGATGATCTGCCTTTTGTTTATTCCAGTACGCTGGTCGTCCAGGGCCAGGGTGTGGCCAGGGTCTTTGCCGTAGGTCTGGGGACGGAGATCGGCAAGATCGGCAAAGCCCTGCAGGTCGTAGAAACTGAAGAGACCTTTCTGCAAAAAGAGACCGGCCGTCTGGTAAAATATATCGCGACGATCGGCTTAAGCCTTTGTCTGGCGATAGTTATCATCTATGGTCTTACCCGCGGTAACTGGATGGAAGGGATCCTGGCGGGAATAACTTTGGCCATGGCTATCTTGCCCGAAGAATTCCCGGTAGTTTTGACCATCTTTTTAGCCTTGGGCGCCTGGCGTATATCCCAAAAACAGGTCCTGACCAGAAAGATCCCTGCGGTGGAAACACTTGGTTCAACTACTGTCCTGTGCGTGGACAAGACCGGGACCATAACCCAGAACCGCATGGCTGTGAAAAAGATCTTCGTGAACAATATGTATTGGGATATCAATAACCACGAACAGGTCCTGCCTGAAACCTTTCATCAACTAGTAGAGTTCAGTATCCTGGCCAGCGCTCATGACCCTTTTGACCCGATGGAAAAAGCTATTAAACACTTCGGCGACCGATTTCTGGCCCAGACCGAGCATTTGCATGACGACTGGCAAATGGTCCAGGAATATCCCTTGTCCAAACAACTACTGGCTTTGTCGCATGTTTGGAAATCTGCAGACGGTACGGAGTATGAGATAGCTGCCAAGGGGGCACCGGAAGCTATCGCTGACCTCTGTCATTTTAGTACTGATCAGACCCGTGCTTTAATGGCGCATATTTCTAAAATGGCCGATGAAGGCTTAAGGGTTCTCGGTGTGGCCAAGTCTTCTTTCCAACTCAAAGAACTTCCTAAGGAACAG
>JBAZXJ010000181.1:0-4070 GCA_041659865.1 Candidatus Margulisiibacteriota bacterium
TGCCCAAGCGTATCCATATCAGCGTCGGCCTGGATACCTGCGGTATCGGTAACGGCGCGCAGGAAGTTTACAATGAACTAGAGCAAATTATTAAAAAGAAAAAACTAAAGATCGAGCTGGTACCTACCGGGTGCTTTGGGTATTGCGCAGAAGAGCCTTTAGTGAATGTATCCCAACCAGGCAAGCCGCTGGTCATCCTGCAAAAAGTGACCAAAGCAGATGTGCCGGGTCTGCTGAAGAATATACTGGCGGGAAAACTCCCGGAAAATAAAGTGCTGGGCAAAGCGGAAGTCTGGGACCATCTGACCGGCGTGATCAACTACGGGGAAGGATATCCTAAAATGCCGTTCTGGTCTGACTGCGAATTTTTTAGAGCCCAGAAAAAGATCGTTCTGCGTAACTGCGGACTGATCAACCCGGAAGACATTGAAGAATATATCGCTGTAGGCGGATATTCCGCGCTCTATAAAGCATTAAATGAATTCAGCCCCGAACAAACCATCGCTGAAGTGAAAAAAGCCAAGATGCGCGGGCGGGGCGGAGCAGGTTTTCCTACTGGATTGAAATGGGACCTCTTGCGCAAAGCTCAGGCCGAGCAAAAATATTTGATCTGCAATGCTGATGAAGGCGATCCGGGTGCCTATATGAACCGCAACGAACTGGAAAGTGATCCTCATATGGTCATCGAAGGCATGCTGATCGCCGCTTACGCTACAGGCGCGACCAAAGGGATCATTTATTGCCGTGCTGAATATCCTTTGGCAGTGGAAAGACTGACACGGGCGATCTCTCAGGCTCATGAATACGGCCTGTTCGGCAAGAATATTTTTGGCCAAGGTTTTGATTTTGACCTGGAAATAGTGGAAGGCGCAGGTGCTTTTGTCTGCGGTGAAGAGACCGCGCTGATCGCTTCGCTGGAAGGCCGAGCCGGACGGCCGATGGTAAGACCGCCGTTCCCGGCGGAAAAAGGCTTATGGGGCTTTCCGACAAATATCAATAATGTAGAGACCTGGAGCAATATCCCGGTAATTATCAGCAAAGGCGCCGACTGGTTCCTGCAGACCGGGACCGCGACCAGTGCCGGGACCAAAGTTTTCTCGCTGGTCGGCAAGATAAAGAATACGGGATTGGTTGAACTGCCTTTTGGGTCTCCTCTGCAGACGATAATTTATAATATTGGCGGTGGTACCGGAACAAAAAAGAAAGTTAAAGCGGTCCAGACCGGCGGACCTTCCGGAGGTTGTATCCCGGCCAGTTTGTTCAATACTCCGGTCGATTATGAAACGTTAAATGCCTTGGGCGCGATCATGGGCTCTGGCGGGATCGTGGTCATGGACCAGGATAACTGTATGGTCGATATTGCCAGATATTTTCTGGAATTCACGACTTCCGAATCCTGCGGAAAGTGTGTTCCCTGCCGCGAGGGTCTTTACCAGGAATTAAAAATGCTCAAGAAGATCACCGAAGGCAAAGGTGAAGACAAGGACCTGACCGATCTGGCGGAATTGGGCCTGACCATAAAAGACAGTGCCCTTTGCGGTCTGGGGCAGACCGGAGCGAACCCGGTACTGACGACGATGAAATACTTTCCGCAGGAATATGCTGAACATATCAAAGACAAGAGATGCGCTGCCGGAGAATGCCAGGGTTTGTTCATTTCGCCCTGCGAGAACAGCTGCCCCTTACATATAAATATACCCGGCTTTATTCAGTTATATAAAGAGAACCGGCTGGCCGATTCTTTTGAAATGGTCTTGCGCGATAATCCTTTACCTTCGAGTACGGGCAGGATCTGTCATTTTCATTGCAAGATGCGCTGCCGCCGTGAAGATATCGACGTTCCCGTCGCCCAGGGCGAACTGCACCGCTATATCGCGGATAAGGTCTATGCCGGGAAAAAGGAAATCCAGGTATATAAAAAGATACTGGCAGAGAACCTTCCAGCTACGGGGAAAAAGATCGCGATCATAGGCGCCGGACCGGCCGGGCTGATGGCGGCTTATTACCTGGCACGGCTGGGTCATAAGGTAACCGTATATGAAGCACAGCAAGAGGCCGGAGGAATCTTGCGATACGGCATCCCTCAATATCGTCTGCCCAAGGCTATCCTGAAAAAAGAAATAGACTTCATTAAAAAATGCGGCGCCAAGATCGTTTTCGCCTCCAGGATAGATACCGAAAGCTTCAAAAAACTGGAAAGAGAGAACGCTGCTGTGATCATCGCGACCGGAGCGTACATTTCTCTGGGTTTGGGGATACCCGGCGAAGAGCTCAAGGGTGTTCATTCTGGCACGGAATATCTGGAAAGAGTGGCCAAGGGCCGGAAGACAGTGCTGGGCAAGAATGTGCTGGTCATAGGTGCTGGCAACGTGGCGATAGATTCAGCGCGTACAGCTTTTCGCCAGGGAGCCAAAGTGACCGTGGTTTACCGCAGAGAAAAAGAGGATATGCCGGCGAACAGTTATGAAATAGAGGAAGCGGAAAAAGAAGGCATTAAATTCGTCTTTCTGGCTGGGCCCAAGGCTGTGCTTAGTGATAAGAAAGGCAAGATAAAAGGGCTGGAAGTGACCCAAATGGCCCAGGGTGATTATGACGTATCAGGGCGTAAACGGCCGGTGGCTACCAGGGAAACATATATAATTGCCGGTGATACTATTTTGCTGGCTATCGGCGAGAAGGTAGATGGCGGGCTGTTCGAGAAAGCGGGAGTTGCTTTGAAAAAGGACGGTCGGATCGCCGCTGATGCTTTTACCTTGCAGGCTAAAGACGCGAAAGTTTATGCTTGTGGCGATGCTGTGCTGGGGCCGGCTACGGCGGTTGAAGCCATGGCCCAGGGCCGCAAGGCCGCGGAACAGATCGACCTGATGCTTGGCGGAAAAGACCGTTTTTCCAGGTTGTTCAATAAAATAGAATATGCTAACGAGGTTGCGCCAACCCCTGAACCGCATCCAGGACAGACCATCGAATTATTAAAGGTAGCAGCCAGGAAAAATAATTTTAAGGAAGTAAATTTCGGCTTGAACAATGCCCAGGCGCAAAAAGAGGCGAAGCGGTGTTTAAGGTGCGATGTGAAATAGTAGATTAGGAATACAGGAATACAAGAATACAGGAATACAAGAAGGAAAATGTTAATTCAGTAATTCATGTATTCCTGTATTCTAATATTTTTGTATTCTTGTATTCTTGGAACAAAGGGAAACATTGCTATGGTTGATACATCAACAATAGAGATCAAGATCAACGGCGAAGAACATATCGTCCATACCGGCACGTCCATCCTTAAGGCCTGCCAGGACCTCGGTATCGAGATCCCGACGCTTTGCTATCTTGACGGGATAAGCGAGGAAGCTGCTTGTTCGCTTTGCATGGTCGAGGTCAAAGGAGCGAAGAGCCTGGTCCGGGCCTGCGTGACCAAAGTAGTTTCCGGTATGGAAGTTTCTACTAATACTGCCAGAGCAAGAAAAGCCCGCCGGATGAACATCGAACTATTACTGGCCAGTCATCCCCAGGACTGCCTGACCTGCGAAAGAAATCAAAATTGCGATCTGCGCAAGCTCGCTTATGAAATGGGCGTTAAGGATATACGTTTCGCTAAAAGCAGTGACCATAAATTTGCCTGGGATACGTCTTCCCCGTCTTTGGTGCGCGACCCGAACAAGTGCGTGCTCTGCCGCCGCTGTATCGAAACCTGCTCTTTCGTCCAGGCTGTTTCGGCTATCGATGTTACGGGCCGCGGCAAGTCCAGCAAGGTCAGTACCTTTATGGAAAGAGGCCTGGGCAATGTTGATTGCGTGAACTGCGGACAATGTTTACTGGTCTGTCCGACCGGAGCGATAGTGGAGAAGGACGAGATCGAGGATACCTGGCATTCGTTGCATGATCCGGAAAAGGTCGTGGTCGTGCAGACCGCTCCTGCGGTGCGCGCGGCGATCGGCGAAGAGTTCGGGATGCCCGCCGGCTCTTTGGTCACGGGCAAAATGGCGGCTGGGTTAAGGAGATTGGGCTTTAATAAAGTTTTCGACACCCAGTTCACTGCTGATCTGACCATTATGGAAGAAGGCCACGAACTG
>JBAZXJ010000182.1:0-4070 GCA_041659865.1 Candidatus Margulisiibacteriota bacterium
GGTGGAGTACCAACAGCTATAAAACAGACCAAGGAATCCTTGATCGCAGATCTGAGGTCGGTTGAAAACGATAACCTTTTCTCCCTGATATTCTTGCTGATCAGCACATCAAGACCTGGCTCATAAATGGGCAGTACGCCCTTTTTCAAGCCAGCGATCTTTTTCTGGTCATTATCAACACAGGTCACTTCATTGCCTACATCGGCAAAACAAGCGCCTACGACCAACCCAACGTAACCAGATCCTATAACACAGAGCTTCATTGTATATCCTTACTCTTCATGATCTTCGCTATTATATCAGTGGTCGATCTTCCCTTCCAGAACGGCAAGATCACGACCGTCCCGCCATTTTCCTTAACAAGACCGCTTTCCGGGAGATCCCCTGCTTTGTAGTCCCCACCTTTGACGTGAATGTCCGGCTTGATATTTGCGATCAGCTGCACAGGAGTATCATCATCAAAGATCGTAACCTGGTCAACCATTTCCAGGGCAGCAATAACTTCAGCCCGATCCCTCTCCTCGACAATAGGCCTTGATAGTCCTTTTAGTTTCCTGACCGAACTATCACTATTGATCGCCACTATCAACATATCCCCCAGAGCCTTGGCCTCAGCCAGGTAACGAATATGACCAGCATGGATCAGATCAAAACAGCCATTGGTAAAAACTATCTTCTTTTTATCGTTCCTTGCTGCGTTAACTTTAACGAGCAAAGCGTCTTTTGTCCCGATCTTATCCAAGTAACTTTTTTTATTCATAAATTAATCCGTAATGGCCTTTTTCAATTCCTCGCGGACCAGTGTGGCAGTACCGCTTTTGCCAACCACAATACCTGCTGCATAGGTAGCTAAATGAGCTGCATCTTCTACGGCCAGACCAGCCGCCAGTGCCATGGTCAAG
Organism: Candidatus Margulisiibacteriota bacterium; assembly: GCA_041659865.1. Taxonomy (GTDB): domain Bacteria; phylum Margulisbacteria; class JBAZXJ01; order JBAZXJ01; family JBAZXJ01; genus JBAZXJ01. The sequence continues at coordinate 903 of JBAZXJ010000182.1, forward strand.
GTCCCGACCACAGTATCCCCTGCCCCGGTCACATCGTATACTTCTTTAGCAACGGTAGGAATATGCAGCGCGGGACGGTTCGGAAAGAACAACGTCATACCTTTGGCCCCTTGAGTAACAAGTAAATACTGAGAACCCAGGACAGCTAACAATTTCAAGCCGATCTTCTGCAGGTTCTTTTCAGTGCGAAGAGTGATCTTGGAAGCTTGCTCTGCTTCGGACAGGTTAGGTGTCACAATAGTTGCACCTTTGTATTTGTTATAATCTTCCCCTTTAGGATCGACCGATATTATCTTTTTGTCTTTTTGACCTTTTTGCATTACATACTGGCAGATCTCTGCGGAGAGAACACCTTTGTCATAATCAGAAAGCAGGACCGCATCAACTTCCGGCCAGATCAGGTCTATCTTTTTAATAAGTTGTTTGGCCAACTCTGGTCCGATCTCCTCTTTGTCCTCCCTGTCCACGCGAACTACATGCTGTCCATGAGCGATTATCCTGGTTTTATGGGTCGTCTGACGTTTATCTGTAATGTACAAATGATCAGCGGAGATCTTATTCGTTTTCAGGATCTCAATTAATTTCCCCCCTGCCAGGTCGGTACCGATTATTCCTACAAGATAAGGTATGCCGCCAAGAGCTATTATATTATTAGCTACATTCGCTGAGCCGCCAGGAGCATAGGTAACATTTTGGACATCGGCGACCGGCACAGGAGCTTCAGGCGATATCCTGGTAACATTGCTCCAAACATGCTCATCCAGCATGATATCTCCGATCACCAAAACCTTGATCCCTGCCAATTTATCTATTTGTTCGCTCAAATGCTTCATAAGAACTTCCTTCCATCTAAAACAATAATTATATCTTTAGGTTCTTGATTTTTTCAACAATACCTTTTTCAATAGAATATACTTGATAACGTTGCCGTTGAAAACCCATGCCATCCGAAGAGAATTCCTCGAGAACCCTTAAAGCCTCTTCCACTCTGCCCAGGTTTGCTCTGACGATATTCATTAGGTCACTCCGTTTTTGCAAAGGAGCATTAGCGCCAACATCGCCACTCACTGAACGAGCAGCCAGCATGGCACTTACATCTTGAAGATCAGCGGGCATTTTACTCAAACTTTGGCGTATCTTCTTGAGTTGCCGAGTTAAATTGGCATCATTTAAGATAAATCGCACCACTTCCTCTACCACCCTCAAGCCTTCTTTTGCCCTGTTAATATTTGCATCGATAATTCTCAGATATTGCTGATCGGTCTTGCTAAATTTCATTTATACCCTTGAACGTTATCTTTATTTGCAGGATGCGCTGTTTTTTGGCCTGGGTGATCTCAAACTCCAAATTAAGATAATCAACCTTGTCCTTAACCTTCGGTATTTCGCCCAACTGATGGGTCACAAAACCACCAATGGTATCGTAGGCATCATGAGCAGGGATATTCAATTTCAACTGCGAATTAAGGTCGTAAATGTTGGTCGACGCATCCACAAGATAGCTTACTTCATCCAACTTGATTATTTTCAGACCTTCTACTTCGTCATCATATTCGTCATTAATTTCGCCCACGATCTCTTCCAAGATATCCTCAATGGTGACCAACCCGGAAATACTGCCATGTTCATCGATAACTATGGCGATGTGACTTCTTTTGGTACGCATGGTCTTAAGAAGCTCATTGATCTTCTTGGTTTCCGGAACGAACTGCACCGGACGTAATAACGCCCTGATACTGTTTTCCGTTCCTAAAGCGACCCTCAATAGATCCTTAGCATTAAGCACTCCTACTATATTTTCTCCTTTTTCTTCATATACAGGCAAACGGGAATGGCCCTTTTCGGATACGATCTCCAGTACTTCCATTACAGGAGTATTTACATTCACACTTACCATATCAACATTTGGGGTCATTATTTCCCTAACTACGGTATCGCCAAGATCGAATACTCCTGCCAGCATCTGCTGTTCTTCCTCCTCCAGCACCCCCTCTTCCCGGCCGATCGTGATCAAGGTCCTTAATTCTTCTTCAGTAATGAATTGTCCTCTGTCCAGCGTACTCCTGCCGCTTAACTTGATCAGAATGCGGGAAAAACCATTAACGATCATAACGAACGGAGACAGGATGAACTCGATCAAGTACACTGGAAAGGCTAAATAAAGTGAAAATCTTTCCGCACTGACCAAAGCGACAGTTTTAGGTATTATTTCGCCAAAAACAAGTATAATGAAGGAAACGATCAGGGTAATAAGCAAAGTGACTGAAGCTTCGTTGATATTGATCTTGCCACGTATGTATTCAATAAATAAAGTTGTGGCTATAACTGAAAAGGCAATGTTCACCAAATTGTTACCGACCAAAATAGTGGCTAAAAGCTTACCTGGTCTGCTGAGCAATTTTTCCAGCATTTTCGCCGACTTATGCTTTTTACTGACCAGGTTTTTCAACTTGGCCTTGCCCAAGGTCGTCAAGGAAGTTTCCGCCGCGGAAAAAAAGGCAGAAAAACACAGCAACACCAGTAATATCACAAGATCAAAGTTCATATCTCTCCCACTGTTCAGAACAACTTTCTGGCAAATAATAGCAGACCGACAACTACTGCATTTACAGCACTAAGAAATACTGCGGCAGCCGCAACATCCTTGGCCAGCATAGCCCTGGGCCTCTTTTTCTTTGTTACCAGATCAACATTTATTTCGATCGCTGTATTTAAAGTTTCCGTGATCAGCACAAGGAAAATGGCAAAGACCAGTACAAGCCAGTCCGAAACGGCAAATCTGGCCAAATATCCGCAGGTCACAGCGATCAACGCGATCAACAAATGCAGCTTCATATGTCTTTCGGTCCGGATAGCATAGACCAGACCGCGCAAGGCGTAAAAAAAGCTTTTGTTCATCTCCCTATCCGCCATTTTTTCTCCTATGCGCATATTTGTTCAAGCAAGCTTTCCTGTATTTTTTCCATTTTCTTATGATCCCGGTCGTTCTCATGATCATAGCCAAGCAAATGCAGAGCGCCATGGATAGCAAGCCTGGACAATTCCTTTTTTATTCCGCCCGGCTCATAGAGCTCAGCATTTCTCCTGGCCGCTGGAAGAGAAATAATGATATCTCCCAGCAATTCCATATCATCTATAGTAAAAGATAGAACATCTGTGGGCTGATCT
>JBAZXJ010000183.1:0-4035 GCA_041659865.1 Candidatus Margulisiibacteriota bacterium
CATCATCATCTCGGCGATACCTTGTTCCGCCGGAGGGATCGCTTTACTGTCGGTCGCCAAGCCCAACATGCGGCGTATAGAAGATTGGACGCTGTCCCGGTCCAGGTATTCACCTTCAATTTCTGAAGTACTTAGAGCTTCATCGCTGATCAGATCGATCTTCAGACTTTGCTTCCCGGCGTCATCCAGATGTTTTGTCGCCCCGATCATCAGGCCCGTTCGATTAAGGAACCGGACTTCATATTCCTGCAATTGTTGCTGGTCGTAGCTAAACGCTGGCCAGTCTTTTTGTTGCCAATTCCAGAGCATGAGTTATAGATCCTCTCTTTATAGCTCATGTTTATAGGCTATTTTGAGGCATAAGTCAAGATTTTATCGCTCCGGGATCATTGGGGACGGAAGTTGTTCTCCATGGCCCGCATGGCGATCATCCATCAAACCTTGTAGGAGGCAAGAAAGCAGGCTGATTTCCCGCCAATATTCTACCTTAATGACATTTTTGTCTATTTAGCCGGCTTTGCCAACTCCCCCTTTCCCCTAAATACCGCTTGATTTTACAGGTTTATCTTTGTTACCATTAAGTTTGTGTCTGCCTTTAAATTCCAGGGGGGAAATTTAATGCCGCGAACAGTCGAAGATCAAATCGTCGTCAAGCGCCTTGACGGTAAACAAGACGACCTCACCGAGGTCTTCAACCTGCGTGCCCGCTTTCATCAGGAACAAAGTTCTCCCTTTAACCAGCTCCTGGAAAAATACGACAAATACTCCCTGCATTTTTTGGCTTTTAAGAATACCAAACCGATCGGCGTTATTACCTTGGTCATGCGCCGGCCTTTACCGCTGGAAGAGTTCTTCAACATCAACCGCATCTGCGGCAATACGCTCAATATCTGTGAGGCCAAAAAATTCATCGTTCTCTCGGAAGATAAAGAAGAAGCGCGCGATATTTCCCTGCGCTTGATCCTGGAAATGTGTAAATATCTGGTCTCGCAGAACTGCCTGAAGATGTTCATAACCGTCTCCAAGTCCAAGGAAAAGAACGTAGATATGTACAAGGACCTGGGCTTCAAGGAGTTCGGCCGTTTCATCGATCCGGAGCATAAACAGATCACCGCGTTATATCTTGATATCGATAATCTGACCAATCTGCGCCGTCTGGGCATCGAGAACCTGCAGATCCAGGCCATCGAAGGGATCAAGGATACCGGCTTTACCAGGGATATAATGTCCAAGATCTTTCTGGAATATCTGACCAGCGGCAATGGCAACGGCCATGGCAAAAGCAAGGAGCATTTTTCTTCCGCCGGCGGTAAAAAGAGCAGAGCTCATGCCGCGGTCAGAGAAGACCAGCTTTCCGTAGAGATAGCAGATGCCGGTTCTGCCTCAGCCCATCTGGAGGTCATGTGGAAGCTTTACCAAGACAGTTTCGGCAAGCTTAAAGAATGCGCCCAGCTACAGATGTGTTATTCCAAAGCCCAGCTCAAAGAAGCCCTGGCCGATGAACAGGTCACCAAGTTCATCTTGTTCAAGGAAAGGTCCGAAGTCGTCGGCTTCTCTCTGATCACCAATAATCTGGAACTGGCGACGGTCGCCTATATGAACCCTTCATTCTACGAAGACCGCTACCCCAACTTCGCGCTCAAACACAGGCTATATTATGTAACGACTATCTGCATTGCTCCAGAACTAAGCAGCAGTATCATGCCGATCAAGGTCTTGTTGAAAAGAATGATCGAGTACGTTACCAAGCGCAAGGCAATGGTCGCTTTCGACGTTTCCGAGAACAAGAACATCTTGTTACCGCTGGTCATTAAAAAAGTCGGCCAGGAAATGGGTAAGCCGATAACTCACCAGGAATGCGACAGTCAGGTCTATTGGGAGTGCCATGATATCAGGCATGAGTGAACATTAATATGCATTTAAACTTTTTCTTATATACACCTATCCTGATCTTCGGCACTGTGCTGACGCTCTTCGTGCTGTTCAAGGACCTGCATAATAAAGTCAACCAGTCCTTCAGCATCCTGGGCGGGGCGATAGTTTTCTGGATCTTCTGTCTTTTATTCGCTGATACTACAGCTTCTACCAGAGCCGCCATGTTCTGGTGCCAGATGGCCATCATCGGCCCTTCCTTTATCCCTGCCGCCTTTTTGAATTTCGCCTTATGGCTGACCAATAAACCATTGAAACTGAACCATTTGGTGCTCTTCATGCCAGCCTTTTTCATCTCCTCTCTATCCTTTACCGGTCTTAACGTGACCAAGGTCACTATCCAGAGCTGGGGGGCGGACATGACCGCCGGCCCTCTTTATCCGGTGCTCTTTGCCTACTTTATCTCGTATTTAGCTTTTGCTACCTACTTTATGATCAAAAGTTACCAGGAAAGCCGTTCCTTGCTGCAAAAACAGCTGGGCTATGTTTTCTTCGGTTATGCTTTCGCTATCGTGGTCGGACTGCTGACCAATTTGCTCCTGATCCTGTCCGGGGTTTCCCAGTTCAGCGTACTTGGTCCTTTTTCCTGCCTGATCTTTATTTCCGCGGTAGCCTACGCCATCCTCAAACACCATTTGATGGACATCGATATCATCATCAAGCGCAGCTTTGTGTATTCTTTATTGATCGCGGTGATCACCGCTCTGTATTCTATCAATGCTTTTGTTCTGGGCTTGATCCTGGGCGGACCTAATGGCACCGTGGCGGCTGTCCTGGTACAGGCCGTTCTTGTCGCTGTCGGCTTTAAACCGCTGGAATCCTATCTGTCCCACCTGACCGACCGTTTCTTTTTTGCCAAAAAGTATGATTACCGCAAGACCGTCCAGGAGATAACCAAGAACATGGCCTCGGTCATGAAACTGGAAGAACTGCTGGAGATCATCGGCAATACGATAGTCAAAGAAATGAAAGTTTCCAATATCAGCATTTTCCTCAAGGGCGGAAATACCCTTCAGCTTAAATACTATCAGAACCATGACCTAAAAAAGAAGATCGATGTGAAGCAGATCCCGGAAAAACATCCTCTGCTCAGTTATTTCAATTCCAACGCGCGCATTATTAACAAGGATCTCTTGCTTTTGGATTTCGCCCGCCTGCAGTTATCTGTGGCCAAAAGAAAAGAAGAGATGCTGGTGACCGAAGCTCTGCAAAAACTGCATTCGGTCATGCTCATCCCCTATTTTGTTAAAGGTGAGCTGATCGGCTTTATGAGCATAGGCGAAAAACTATCCGGTGATGATTTTTCCACTGACGATATTTCTCTGCTGGAGACCCTGGCCGATCAGGCCGCTATCTCGATCGAGAATGCCCGGCTCTACAGCAGTTCACTGCATAAGGTGACCGAACTACTGGCCTTGTATGAAGTAGGCAAGGTCGTCTCCTCCGGGCAAAAACTGGAAGAAGCCCTGCAGACTATCCTGGATACTGTAGTTAATGTGATCAATGTCGACCGCGGCATTATCTTCCTTTATGACAAGGACCGCCAAGCGTTGGTCGCCCGCGCTGCCTGCGGCCGTAAGCAAGACTGGCAGAAAATAAAGCTGGACGATATTTGTCTGCCGATCAAAAAATCTGTTTTTGGCAAACTGTTACGCACTAAACAATCAGTGCTTAAATCCAACATCAAGACCAGTGCCGCTGCTCTGGGGCAAACCTTCCTGAAGTTGTTGGAGGTTGAAGCATATGCTGCGGTTCCGCTGATCTGCAAAGATAACGTCATCGGAGTGCTGGCCGTGGACAACAAGATCAGCAAGACCCCGATCGAAAAGATCAATATGGGATTGCTCAATACTCTGGCTACCCAGGCCGCCGTAGCGATCGAAAATGCCAGACTGTACCAGGAAACCCAGGATAACCTGCAGGAACTGCAGGACCTTAACAAAGAACTGGTCGAAATGAAGAACTACAATGAAGATGTCCTGCTGAACATGTCCTCCGGACTGATCGTAATGGACAACAAAGGCATCCTGCAGACCATAAATCCCCAGGCGGAAAAGATCATCGGCCGGAGCAAGGAAGATCTGATCGGAAAAAAACCTGCGG
>JBAZXJ010000184.1:0-3948 GCA_041659865.1 Candidatus Margulisiibacteriota bacterium
AAGGTGTTAACGGATCTCCCGGCTGATAGGAAAAAATGCCGTAGGCCACACAGGTCCGCAGCGCCGGCAGAGACCAAAGGTCTTTCTTTATTTCAGGATCATCGATCACCGCTGTTCTGGCCGGTAGAAATAGCGCCAGTAAATAGGCGAACTCTTCTCTGCTAACCAGCGAGTTGGGATCGCGTACTAATATATAGGCAGTATCAATACGGCCAGTATCATTAGCAAGCTTGACCGGATAAACGCCCTCGCGCATGGTCGAGGTCCAGCTGATCTCATTGGCTGTTGCGATGCCATTTAAATAGCCATAATCCGTCTGCCATTTGGTGAATTGGTCGCTGTTCGGTTTTTTGAGCGTAATAGCTTCCAAGGGATAGGTCAGGAAGGTTGAGGCTTTGATGGGCGAGGTGAGAGGGAGCGCCTGGCATAATGGAACTGTAAGGAAGAATGTCATGAGTAACAAGAATATTTTTTGCGTTTTCAAAGAAATATCCATTCGTAAAACCAGAATTCAACACGGTCACTGAGCGGAGCCGAAGTGTCCGCGAAGCAGGTGATCCCTTTCGAGAGATTGCTTCGTCGGCTGCCTCCTCGCAATGACGGGACGTGGCGTTTCCCTTCCTACCGGTTCATCTCTACTCCGTAGTCTACCGTATGACAAACTCTTTTCCAAGAAGCAGAACTTAGTTTTGCCAGCACATCCTCTGCTGTTCTCTGGTCCGGCATCAGGCCGAAGACCGCGGAACCGCTGCCGGACATCAGGGCTTTTACTGCGCCCAGCGCCAGGAGTTCAGCCTTGATCTCTTCGATCTGCGGATACTGTGGCAGGACCACGCTTTCTAAATGGTTAGCTAATTCTGTTGGGCATTTGTCCGTGGAAAAGGTTTTATAGGCCCAGGCTGTTGATATAGAGAAATCTGGCTTGGCTAAAACCAGCCATTGTTTCTCCAGGTCAGGAAGCTTGGTCAATTCCGTACCGCGGCCTGTTCCTCGGGCGCGGCCGCCGGTCAGGCAAAAAGCGATATCAGAACCAAGCTCCGTGCTTATCCTGGTCAGTTCGGGCAAGGTCAAGTTCAGGGACCATAATTCATTTAGTCCTAAAAGCACAGCCGCAGCATCCGCGCTCCCGCCTGCCAGTCCGGCTCCAACGGGGATGGTTTTTACAATACTGATCCTGGCGCCTTTTGCACAGTTAGTCCTTTCCTTTATAAGGAGGGCAGTTTTGCAGGCAATATTGTCTTCTGCTTTGGCCGTGGCCGTAGGGGTGCAGATCACCTCGATATCCCGCGGAAGTTCTGTGATGGTCAGTTCGTCAGCAAGAGAGACCGACTGGAATTCGAGGTCCAGGTCATGGTAGCCGTCCGGGCGTTTGCCCAAGACATGCAGATAAGGGTTGATCTTGGCACAGGCAATAAGGATCATGAGCAAATAATAGTTAAGAACAAAAATAAACGCAATTAAAATCACAGAATATCGATATTACTACTGAAAGCCGGTCATGATGACCGGACTATCCGATAACTTCGCCAAAAGTAAAAGAAAATGAAAATGACAAAAAAAATAATAGCTATAAGCTGCCGGCCGATAAATGATCGGGCCAAGCTCAAGGAATTCCGGCAGAAAGTAAAGGCGCTGAGACCAGAAGACCAGGCGATCCATTTCCAGGTTTCTGCGAAACGGACCGAAGAGCGCAACTGCGCCAACGCTTCTATTTTTGGCCCGGGAGACTATAAGTTGATCGGTCAGTCTTCTTTTCTGGAGGTTGTGGTGTATTACGCAGTTGTTGACGGAGTCCTGCCAAAAAGAAAGATTGCCGAGATCAGGGATGGGGCCAGGCTCACTTGGTGGCTATTAACGGAGCATGACCAAAACAGCGAAGAAATTGTGCTGGTCCAAAGGGGCGAAGAGCTGAGCAGTACATACTCGATGAAAGTGTTTCGTAATAAAGTAGCACAAATGCAAACCGGTGATAAAGCGGTAGTAAGGAAAGGATGCTCTACCAATCGCAGTACGATCCAGCGCCGGGCTCATCTCTCGCTCTTTGAAAATGGTGACTACCGCTCCAGGGGCCAGGCTGCATATATAGATGTTCTCGTGCACTTTGCTATAGTTGACGGGAACGTTCAGAAAATAGCGGAGCTGACGGACGGAGATAAAAAGATCTATTGGCCATTGGTAAATAATGTCAGAGTGAAGAAAAAAGAACTGGTTCCTATTGCTGGAAAACCCGGTGAATTTCTCAGCATTGACGTACGAAACGAGAATGAGGACACGGAACAGGAAGAAGCTCTCCGAACGGAGTTGGATATCAAGGGCAAGAACACTTTTAATTCGGGCAGAACTGATCGGGCAATTGCCCAGGCCGGTGATGATCGGCAATTCCGCGGGAAACACCCGCAAATAATACCTGACCATGGCCAGACCCATCAAGGTCCGTCAGGGGGTAAGGAGGCCAAGCTTGCTCAGCAAAAGATCAAGCTGCGATTGAACGTTATAGGGTCGGTATACTATGCCTTTAATAGTTTTTTCCGGGAAGTAGATGAACTGGAAGGAGCCTGCTCCAAGGGCGGAAAGGCCTGGAAGATCGGCCAACCTGCTGACCTGGATGCGCGAATAAAGAAGATACAGGCGATGCTGGAGAAGCTGCAGGCAAGGCCGAAAAAAAAAGAACTGGAGGATAAGGTCACGCAACTAGAAGCCCTTATCGGTAACTTGCTCCAGGCTAACGGGCCAGGACGCCAGCTAGAGATCGGCAAAGAAATAGGCCTGTTACTAAGTGAAATATATTACCGGATGAAAGCGGATAATTATTATCAGGAACTGGCCAGGATCTTGACCGAAAAAAAAGATGAGGCCGAGAAGTTGAAAAATGAAAAAGAGAAATTCACGGTCCGTTCCTGGCTTACCGCAGACGGGTTGATCTGCCTAAAGCTGATCGAGAAGTTCCTGGTCCAAAGAGAAATTGGAGCAGAAAAGGAACTAAGGCAGCGGCTGTCCGCGTTGAGGTATTCTGGGATTAGTAATTTTCCTGAACATCTTCTATAATTATTCCATACTATTTAAAAGGACATAACGTGAACCTCACCGCATTGCCGGAATGGCAGGAACTTGCCCGACTGTATTCAACAACAAAAGAAACCCATTTGAAGCAATTCTTTGCCGCAGACCCCGACCGGGTAAAAAAAATGACCTTGAAGCTGGGCCCGTTGACCGTGGATCTGTCCAAGAACAGGGTCAGCGCGGAAATAATGCAGGCGCTGCTTAAACTTGCCGGAGTTCGTGAGCTGAGAAAATGGTCGGAAAAAATGTTCAGCGGAGAGAAGATAAATAATACAGAAAAGCGCGCTGTCCTGCATACCGCTCTGCGCAATGTGGCCTTTGATCCGGTTATCGGCTTCTCGCCTTTGTCCGCCGTTTTTGTGGACGGCAATGATGTAATGCCGGAAGTCGCCGCGGTCTTGAACCAAATGGCGGTGTTCACGGATACCGTGCGCGGGGGGAAGTGGCACGGCTATACCGGACAGAGGATCACGACCGTGGTCAACATCGGTATCGGCGGTTCTGATCTTGGTCCGCGCATGGCGGTCGAAGCGCTTAAGCCTTACAGTAACAGAGATATCCAGATCAGGTTCGTTTCCAACGTTGATGGGACCGATGTCGTAGAAACCTTGCGCGATCTTGAGCCGGATACAACTTTATTTATTATTGCCTCCAAAACTTTTACTACCCAGGAAACCATGGCCAATGCCGAGAGTGCCAAGAAATGGTTCCTGGAAAAGACGGAGCACAAAGGTGATATCGCCAAACATTTTGTCGCCGCTTCCACAGCAGTTGATCTCGTTAAGAAATTCGGCATTGATCCAAATAATATGTTCCCGTTCTGGGATTGGGTCGGTGGAAGATATTCGTTGCCCAGTGCTATCGGACTGCCATTAATCATCGCCATCG
>JBAZXJ010000185.1:0-3895 GCA_041659865.1 Candidatus Margulisiibacteriota bacterium
CAGAAAATACAGATAGGCATAAATGATGACCACATAATCCTGGCCCAGGACCTCAGCGGCGAAAAGGTCCCGAAGCAGCTTTTTGGTCTGCTGGTCGCCCAATTGCATTCCTGGGGTTTCCCTGGCATCAAGCGCGTTCTCCAAGATCTGCCGGTTATTATAGAGTTCAATGATCGAGTAGTTGAGCTGTTGGTGGTAGAGACTTTCTTCCGCATTCAAGACCGCGGTCAGAAAAACGACCAGCAGGATGAGCAAAAGCCCATAGCCATAGAGAAAACGCCGGCGCTGGGCGGTCAGGGCTTCCTTGATCAGAGCCAGCAACGTCACAATAAAAACAAAGATACAGAACAGGGTCAGAAAAAAGAACATCTTACTATAATTGTAGCATAGATCAGCTCTAGGGGTACAAGCGAAATTATGCTAAAATGCCTGCATGATACGTTGGATAATGATCATCTGTTTGTTCCTGGCGGTTAACTGCGCCGTGTTCTCGGCGACTTCGGAGCATGGTTCCGCGCCGGGTATCTGGGCGGAGAATAATTTTGCCGTGACCGAGGATTTCCGGATCCGCATCGTCAATACGGTCCAGGGCGAGATCAAGATCAGTACCAGCAACGGCCGCAGCTGGTTCTCCATTGGTAAAGTAGTTGCGCCTTCGATCAAGACCAATGACAAGGGTTATACTGCCAGCAAATGGAGCCGTATCGGCAGTGTTTCCGCGACCGCTGTGAACGCGATCCATATCAAGGTCGGGACAAATGTTACCGGCGATCATGGCGTGATCTTCTCGCTTTTGCCCAAGGATATGCTGCAGGCTCCGCGGCATTATACTTCCTATTTAAGTCCGGACGCTTCGATTTATACTAATATACCTGCCGGCCTTGGGATCTTTGGCGGTGGTTATGCTCCTTTTGTCGGCAGCCCTCTGTATCTGGAACAAGCTGATGGGACCTTGCGTTTTCTTCCGGTAAATTACAAGCCGGAACTAAAGGATATTATTGTGATCAAGGTCTTGCGCCCCCTGGTCATGCCTAGCGAGATCGTTTTCGAGAACCGCTTTGGCGGACCGATAACGATCAAGTATCAGGATGGTATGACCAAGGTGATCGGTCAGGTCTTGCGTCCGGTTTCAGGAGTGGGACGTTTCCTGGGCTCGCAATATGCTTATGTAGGCAGAATAAGAGCTAACCATTCCGGAGTGCTGGATATTTCTACAACTACCCCCGGCCATTTCGGCGGTTTCCAGATCGTCCCGGCCAATCATGGGATGAGCCGCGAGATGATCAACGCCCGGGTGCTGTCGCAATGGATGGTGGTCGGTCCGCCTAACGTTGGGGAACCTTCCTGGGAAAATACCGGTCCGCTCTATTCATATTTCTTAAAACCAAGTTACGCCAAAAAAGACCTGCAGGCCGGCGACTGGATGCAAAAGCTCTCGCGCCGTTACCTGGTGGAAGTAAAATATCGGGGGCGGCTGGAAGAGGAATGGGGATTTTTCAGGAACATTCATTTCCTGCTGGAAAAACCGTTGCCGGATATCGCCGGAAAATCGCTGGAAGACATTGCCCAGATCAGGATACTGCTTCCGGTCTATCCCGATGCGTGGCCGGAATAGGGTAGCGCGACTTCGAGATCAAACCAAGGTCCGCAAATTCCTGACGCAAATATTTTGGATAAGCCGCCGCCGCGATCATGGCGGCGTTATCCGTGCAAAACTTAAGCTTGGGAAAGAACAGGGTTTTATGCGCATCCTGACAGGATTCCTGCATTTTAGTTCTCAATCTTGAATTTGCTGATACTCCGCCGGCCAAGACGATTTGATCTATCTTGTGTAATTTGGCTGCGGCCAAAGTATTTCGGACCAGAACATCAACGACCGTTTCCTGAAAACAAGCGACCAGATCGGGCAAGGTAAAGTTCTTGCCGCTGGCATTTTTTCCGGTGCGCATAAAAGTTTTTGGTCCTCCGGCTTTGGTTTCGCTCACTTCTTTATACAAGGTTATCTCGGTTTTCAGACCGCTGAAGCTGAAATCAAAGTTGGTTTCTTTAGTCTGACCGTTTAGCGGCGTAAGCAGTGCGGTGGGTAGTTTGACCAGCGCAGGGTTGCCTTGCCTGGCCAGCTTGTCGACCAGCGGACCGCCTGGATATCCAAGCCCTAAATATCGTGCAGCTTTGTCAAAACACTCCCCGGCAGCATCGTCTCTGGTCCGGCCAAGCAGTTTATATTCTCCGGCTTTCGGCACCAGCAATATTTCGGTATGACCACCGGAGACGACTAAGCAGATAAAGGGAAATTCCGGCACGGCTTTTTCTTTTTCGTCCACATCCAGCAGGAAGTTAGCATAGATATGTCCCTCTAAATGATTTACGCCGATCAGCGGCTTGCCAGTGACCATTGCTAAAGTCTTGGCCGCCATCAGGCCGACCAGCAGGGCGCCCATCAAGCCGGGGCCTTCGGTGACGGCGATGGCATCGATGCCCTCCGTCATTGCGAGCGGAGCGAAGCAATCTCTAGAAGGGAGATCCTTTCGAGAGATTGCTTCGTCATCCCGATGCGGGACTCCTCGCAATGACGGGCTGGACTGCTCTTCGTTGAATGTGCTACCCAATGCCTTCGACAACGCCTCTTCAATAACCGGCAAGATCGCCTCCAAATGATGCCGTGAGGCGACCTCGGGCACGACGCCTCCGTACTTCTTATGGATCTCGATCTGCGACGCTACGACATTGGACAATACCTTGCGTCCGTCCTCAACGACGGCGGCCGCTGTTTCATCACAGGAGGTTTCGATAGCCAGTATCTTCATGAGATCATTATGCCCCAGGTGGGAAAATAAATGCAATAAAGCCTAAAAAGCATCGATAATAGGAAGGATATGCTAAAACCAAAAATAATCTTTATGTCCGGCACCGGAAAGCCCAAAGTTGCAGCGTCTACTTATCTGCTTAGCAGAGCGTTGCTGGAGCTGTATGAGATCCTTGATCTTCTAGACTTCCTGCACTACTGCCGGGATAAAAAGATCACGCTGAAAGTGGCCAGGGACCCGGTCACCATAGGCCAACACCGCCTGGAATTGATCTTGCCGGAAACCCTTAGATCGGCAAGGTTCATAAAGGTCCTGGAACGGTTGCTGCAGGGTCTTTTGGCCAGCCACATCGAAAGGACCAAGAACGAGATGTCCAGCAGGCTGCTGCGTCAGCAGCTGAACCGTTGTAACAGAGCCAAGACGGAACGTGACCTGGCCAATGATTATCTGGAACTGTTCCGAGAGATGTTCAAGAACCTGATCCACCTGGACCCGGAGGGCAAGATCAGGACCACGCCGGCGAATATCTATGGCGCGGTCTATAGAAGGACCGCCCAGAAGACCATGCTGCAGATGATCGCTGGACAGGAGATCTTAAGCGATACGACCTATCAGCTGCCCAGAAAGATCGATACGATCGACAAGGCTTACATCCTGGGCGTGTTCAACGACGAATGCCAGCCGGCTGCTCCGGCCAAGGAATGCCTGATCTATCAGGGGCAGAATCTTTGCGGTTATTTTGCCGACAGGCGTGATCACCTTTACCTGAAAAGCGGATTTCATAAAGATGTCCGGGACAAGGGTTTTTCCGCCAAGGACTGCAGTCACTATCTCTTATTGAAGATCGCCGAGAACAAAGAGCAGGACGAATGGTTCGTCATGCTGTTATTGCCGGAGATCCTGAATTTTCACGATCATCTGCCGACCCTGGCGTTGATCACCAGCCAACTGCAGGCCGTTAATGACCAGCACCTGGAAAATCATGCACTGAAGCTGGAGATAGAGCAGGCCAAGGAGAGCTTTGAGACCCTTTTACATACCCCGCTTAATACCTTTTCCTCTGCTGATGGACATCTGCAACTGGCAGA
>JBAZXJ010000186.1:0-3890 GCA_041659865.1 Candidatus Margulisiibacteriota bacterium
AACTCCATAGAGAAATATCTGAGCCTGCATATGTCCGGTTTGAAGGTCCTGGCTGGGGTCCAGACCTCTGGGGCGATAACGCCTGAGATCGTTACTTCTCTGGTGGATAACCTTAAGACCGCTTACGATTTTATCATCATCGATACTGAGACCGCTTTATCGCCGGTCACCAACCAGATCCTGGACAGCTCCGATCTGGTATTTTTGGTAATGGACCTAAGCATTCCGACCATCAGGAACATCAGCCTAAGTCTGGATACTTTCAAGTCCCTGTATTTTACCAATGAAAAGATCAAGTTGATCGTCAATGAGATAAACAGCTCGCCAGACCTCAAGGTTTCTGATGTTTCGGCCCATCTGCAATGGCCGATAACCAATTCCCTCCCGGAAAATAAAGCAGTGACCGTTCCGTCGGTCAATACCGGTACCCCTTTCGTGCTAAAAAGCCCGGATGAAATGTTATCAAAGAAGATCCGTGAACTGGCCAAGCTCTTTGCTGCAGATTACCTCAAGGAAGAGTCGATCTCGGCAAAACCGCCTCAGAAAAAGAGCTGGTTTGGAAAGGCGTGATAGATGTCACTACTGGATAGGATAAAACCCGCCATACCGGATAAACCAGAGGCCAAGGCAGAGCAGCAGGAGTCACCCGTTTCTGCGCCAGCTGAGCCAGGCGCTCTAGCTGAAGCCGAAGCCGTTCCGGCCGGACTTGATGAAAAAGCCAAACGCCAAAAAAAGATCTTCCTGGACAATGTCCTGCGTATCCATAAAAAACTGATCAACGATTCCGACCTGGACCTCAAGGAAGCTGACCTGCAGACGACTAATGACAGAGAAATAGATAATTTAAAGAACAAGGTCCGGCAATCCGTGACCAAGATCATCGAAGAAGGCAATTTCGGGACCAGCCGGACCGACCGCAACGACCTGATCCAGGCCGTGCTGGACGAAACGCTGGGCCTGGGTCCGATCGAAAGCCTGATCAAGGACGATACCATTACCGAGATCATGGTCAACGGTCCCGACCAGGTCTATGTGGAACAAAAAGGAAAACTGATACTCACCAAGGTGATCTTCTTTAATGACCAGCACGTGCGCCGGATCATCGAAAAGATCGTCGGCCAGGTCGGCCGCCGTATCGATGAAGGTATGCCCATGGTCGATGCCCGCTTAAAGGACGGTTCCCGTGTGAACGCGGTGATCCCGCCGGTCTCACTGGTCGGACCGGTCCTGACCATCCGTAAATTCTCCGATGTCCCCTTCAATGAACATGATCTGGTCAACTTCGGCAGCATGAACGATCAGATGTGCGACTTTCTTCGGGCCTGTGTGAAATCCCGCCTCAACATCATTGTTTCCGGCGGCACAGGTTCTGGAAAGACCACTTTGCTCAACGTGTTGTCTTCATTTATCCCAGCGGATGAAAGGATCGTGACCATCGAGGACTCGGCAGAATTACAACTGCATCAGGACCATGTGATAACCATGGAATCGCGTCCAGCCAATATCGAAGGCAGCGGAGAGATATCCATCCGTGACCTGGTGCGTAATTCCTTAAGAATGAGGCCGGAAAGGATAGTTGTCGGCGAGGTTCGCGGCGGCGAAGCCCTGGACATGTTACAGGCCATGAATACCGGTCACGACGGCTCTATGACCACTGGTCATGCTAATACTCCGCGGGACATGGTCGCCCGTATCGAGACCATGGTCCTGATGGCCGGCATGGACCTGCCCTCCAAGGCCATACGCCAGCAGGTCGCAGCCGCTTTTGACATGATCATCCAGCAAAGCCGTCTCTCCGACGGTACCAGAAAAGTGACCAATATAACCGAGGTTGTCGGGATGGAAGGCGATACCGTTACCCTGCAGGACATCTTTATTTATGAACAAAAAGGGGTCGATCCGGCCACCGGCAAAGTTATCGGTGAATTCAAGCCTACCGGGATCAGACCGAAATTCTCGCATAAGATGGAGACCCATGGCGTAGATGTGCCCTGGGAGTTGTTCACGCAGGACGACGGAGTTTTCAAAAAATTCAAATTCTGACAAGGTAAAAAATGCTGATAATATTGGCCTTGATCTTTTTGTCGGTCACCCTGCTCTCGATAACTTTTTCGATCAGCGTCCGCGGCGAAGAGTTGAAAAAACAGGAAGAGCTGAAGAACCGGCTGCGCTATCTGGGTAAACAGAAAGCGACAGTAGAGGCTAAGGCCGAAGCTAAAAGCGGGCTTAGTTTTGGCAGTACCGCGAACCTGTTCAAGCTCTTCATCCCCCAGAACATGAGAGCCTGGATCGAGGAACAGCTGCAGCAGGCCCATCTTCCGCTCAATGTTAACGAGTTCTTCTCCGTCTCGATCATCTTTGTCGCCGGCTGCAGTATTTTCGGCCTGGTCATCGGCCGGGATATCAGCGTTGCTTTTCTCTTTATGCTGATCGGCGTCATGCTGCCCTACTTTTTCCTGAAAAATGCCGTTAAGGCCAAGATCAAAAAATTCGATTCGATGCTGGCGGATACCATAACCATGGTAGCCAATACGCTCAAGGGCGGGTTCGGCCTGCGTCAGGGCTTGCAAGTGGTCTCCGAGGAAATGCCGTCTCCGGTTTCCAATGAATTCAAAACAGTACTGCAGGAGATCGCCTGGGGCCTAACCTTGGAAGAAGCGCTCAATAATCTGGCTAAACGTGTCCCTAGCGAAGACCTGGACCTTTTGATCACTTCGATCAATATCCAGTCCGAGATCGGCGGAAATCTTTCCGAGATCCTGGAGAAGATAACCGAGACCATCAGGGACCGCAGAAAGATCAAGGGCGAGATCAATTCACTTACGGCCCAAGGGAAGGTGTCCGGCGCTATCGTCGGTGCTCTGCCGGTCTTCATTGGCGGTATCATC
This sequence comes from Candidatus Margulisiibacteriota bacterium, assembly GCA_041659865.1. Lineage (GTDB taxonomy): Bacteria > Margulisbacteria > JBAZXJ01 > JBAZXJ01 > JBAZXJ01 > JBAZXJ01. The sequence continues at coordinate 2,889 of JBAZXJ010000186.1, forward strand.
TTTACGGTCAATCCAAAGTATATGCTCAATCTTTTCATTAATCCCATGGGCCTGCTCCTGCTAGGGATCGCTGTGTTCATGGAAATAACCGGCGCCTTGATCATTAAAAAAATAATAACCCTGGATGTATAATATATGACCCTGTTAATAGTCGTTTTGATCTTCATAACCGTACTGGTCGCCTTGGTCGCGCTCTTTTACCAGGACCCGAACAAAGCCCAGCTGCAGGAAAGAATGGATACGGTCCTGACCAAACAGCGGACCCCTGCTGAAAAGATCGCTCTGGCGAAAAAAAAGATGCAGGAAAAGAGGAAGGAACCCAGCCTGCTTCTGACCTGGCTATCGGGGAATTTTGAAAAATACGCTTCACGCTTTTTGCCGTCAACGGTCCTCAAGAATCTGGAGGGAAAGATCTTGATGGCTGGTTACCACGATGTCAAAGAGACCGATATCATGGCCGTCAAAGGAGCCCTTCCTTTCTTGGCGGTCATCCTGGCCATTTTCCTTTTCTCGCCCCAGGGTAAACTGCTTACCTTCGCTGTAGCCGGACAGTCCTTGTTCCTGACCCTGGTCATGGTCACGGTCGCCTTTTTTCTTCCGGACCTGTTTTTATCCCAAAAGGTCAAACAAAGACAGAAGGAAATATTCAAAGCTCTGCCTTTTGCCATCGACGTGATCAAGATCTGCGTGGAAGCCGGAATGGACCTGGAAGGAGCTTTTGCCAGACTGGTGACCAAATCCAAGGGCCCACTGGTGGAAGAGCTGGAGCGGGTACTTTACGAGGTCCGCATGGGCAAGGAAAGAGTGATCGCCTTGGCCGATATGAGTAAAAGAGTTGGGCTGGCCGACCTCTCCTCCTTTATCTCGGTCATGATCCAGGCAGAAAAGCTGGGCATGAGCATCGGCAAGGTTTTAGAGACCCAATCCGCGGAGATCCGCATCAAACAATCGCAAAGAGCCAGAGAGCAGGCCGTGAAGATACCCGTGCTGATGATGTTGCCC
>JBAZXJ010000187.1:0-3840 GCA_041659865.1 Candidatus Margulisiibacteriota bacterium
TGAATAGGACAGATAATCCGGCTGGACCTGGCGCAGAAAAGCCGGGCTTTCTTCATTATATATAATGCGCAGTTCTTCTTCCCCTGGCTCTCCTCTCATGAAACGTTCCAGCACTTTGTGGACCAGCGAGCCCCTGGCCTTATAGTCCAGCCCGGTTACCGGTTCCTCGATCTTCAGCCCGTACTGACAGAAATATTTATAAGGACAGGCAACGAAGGCTTCCAGGGCCGAGGCGCTGTAGCTTTGGCGCTTGCTGTTCAAAATGGCGGCCACCTGGGGCAAGAGCGTTTCTCTTTTCTCCTGCAAGAACGTCCTCTGCCAAATACTGCTCAGCCTGGCTGAGCTTTGCTTTAACAGATAATTATACAGCTGTAAATAAACTGGTTCTTCTTTCCCGCTGACCAGATTCTGCAGAAAGCTCCGCCACAGTTCAGTTTCATCCAGGGGAAATTCCTTATCGCTGAGCTTTAGGTCCCTGCTGTCTATTTTCCCGATGCTCTCTGGCAAAAAAAGCGCCTGCACATGCTTCAGAAAATATGAGGACAGGACCTCTCTGCCCTTTTCATCAGCACGTCTGGTACAAAGATAGAGCTTTTCTTCCGCCCTGGTCACTGCCAGATAGAACAAGAGCTGTTCCTTGTCGCTAGCCGACAACATGAGCTTCAGGCGCATCCCGCCAAGTTCATTGAAGAGTCTTCTTTCCCTGTCCTTGAAGAATACATCTTCGCTCGCCCGCTGGGGAAAGGCTTTTTCGACCAGTTCACAGATAAAAACGATCTTGTATTCCTTCTGCTGCATCAAATGACAATCGTAGATCTGTACCTCATCGGTATTTAAATGTTGTACGGAGAACAGGCTGTCTTCCATCGCTTCCTGCAGATAAGCACAGTAAGTATTCAGGCCGATCACCGGATACAGCCCTCTTGTTTCCAGCTCGGCAAATTCAGCGCTAATGGCCAAAAACTTTTTGCAAGCTGTGTTGTCAGCCAGGGTGAATTCTGCGGTCTTGTTACCCCATAAAGACTTGAGCAGCTGCTTGAACAGGTCATTCATTTCCCGGACCGATCCGGCCCTGGCCATTGCGGATTTGGCCTTTTCCACTACTTGTTGTACCGGCTCAAGCGCCAGGTTGCCGATCAGGTTCTCCGCACTGCCCTGACCCTGGAGCAGATCCAACAGTTCGCTGATCGATCTGGCCAGCGGATCGTCCAGGAGCTTTTCTCCTTCATGAATATTCAGCGGGATCTGGTATTCGGCAAAGATCAGGGGCAATAAAGAGTTGAATTGGCCGATATTGCGCAAGATCAGGGCAACATCACTGTAGCGATACTTACCGCTCGCTACCAGGCGCTTGATCTCTCTTGCTGTCTGTTTAACTTGATCCACTGTGCCCTGGGCACTGATGACCGTAATACCCTTTTCTCCGGCACTTATATCCCCGGCCGTGCTGAAAAGATATTTGTTCAGCCTTTTTAGCTCTTCGTTCTTGCTGCGCTGATCATCCGGCAGTTCTTTCACCTGAAACCCCAAATTGAGCAGGAATTCATATGTGGGCAGAAGCCACTTGAAGGCAGGATAGCTAAGCTGTTCTTGCGCAAGCGGCAGACGAATGGTCAGTGTAGCTTTGCCCGACAAAAACTTGATCGCATCTTCCTGCGCTGGAGTAAATTCAAAAAAGCCATCTATATATATTTTCTTATCCTGTATCCCGCCCGCTCCTGACCTTAGCAGCATAGGTAGAAGATCCTGGTCTTCGATCAACTTTTCCTTGTGCATTAAGTCCTGATAGCTGGTATATATCGTCAGTAATTCTGCCGCCTTGCTCATTTCCTTGGCAGTCATCTTGCTTCCGGCTTTTTCTAGTAAAGTCTTCAGGTCTACAGGAAAGATCAAACTGCGCTTTAGCTCAGCGAACAATTCCATCAATCCGCGCAGAAAGCCCTTGTGCTCTTTTACTTCCCGGAAGTATTCCAGCTCATTGGCCTTGATCGCCTGGCTGATCAACAAGAGCTTGGCCGCTTCAGTACAAGGTTCCAGCGCCTGCGCTTCTTTGGCCAGCAGGTTCTTGGCAAATTTATCAAAGGTCAGGACCTGCTTTTCCAAGGCCCAGAAACCCTGGCGGCCAAAGCGCGAGAACATCAGGTCGCGGACCCGGCGGGCATGCTCCAGCGTAGGCACGATCAGGTAATTGCCGGGATTACCGGCTTCAAGGAATCGTTCGATCATGATCGTGGTTTTTCCCGAGCCGGGCCGGCCCAGGAGGAGCATATTTTTCACAAGACCATTCTAATACAATTTAGCTTTATGTGCTATAATTTTGCCCGTCATGGAAATACTTCTGCTGATCGTTATCGCCCTGCTCTTACTGCTCAACCTTTGGCTGTCCGCCAGGCCGAAAAGTCTCGATGCTTCTTTAAAGGATGACTTTGCCCGCAACCGCGAAGAATCCAGCCGTAACGCCAAGGAAACCCGGGAAGAGTTAAGCCGTTTATTCAAGGATGTATTTTCCCCTCAGCTGGCCAGTCTGTCCAAGGTCATGGAAGAGAAACTGGAAAAGATGAGAGAAACGATCGAGAGCAAGCTTTTATCCATGCAAACCGACAACAATCTTAAACTGGAAAAAATGCGCGAGACCGTTGACGAAAAATTACACAAAACACTGGAACAGCGGCTCGGAGAATCTTTCAAGTTAGTAAGCGAGCGCCTGGAACTTGTGCACAAAGGACTGGGAGAAATGCAATCGCTGGCTACCGGGGTCGGCGATCTGAAAAAAGTACTATCCAATGTTAAGACCCGCGGGATCTTAGGCGAGATCCAGTTAGGGAATATTCTCGAACAAATTATGTCCCCTGCCCAATATGACAAAAATGTCTGCACGAAACATGGCAGCAGAGACAACGTGGAATTCGCCATCAAGCTCCCCGGCAAAAGTACTACTGACGAGGTAGTATATTTGCCGGTGGATTCCAAATTTCCGATCGAAAGTTACTACTCCTTATTAAGTGCTTATGACCAGGGGGACGCAAGCCTGGTCGAGGAAGCAGGAAAACAGATCGAAGCAGCGATCAAGAAAAGCGCCAGGGATATCCGTGATAAATATATCGATCCGCCGCACACGACCGATTTCGGCATTCTATTTCTGCCCACGGAAGGTTTATATGCGGAAGTCGCCAGACGGCCCTCTTTATTAGAAGCTTTGCAAAGGGATATGAATATTATTATTACCGGGCCTACTACGCTGGCCGCTTTACTGAACAGCCTGCAAATGGGCTTTAAGACTTTGGCCATTGAAAAAAGGTCCAGCGAGGTCTGGCGTGTATTGAGCGCGGTGAAGACCGAGTTCAGCAAATTCGGCGATGTCCTGCAAAAAGCACAGGACAAGCTCGATCAGGCCAGCCATGAGATCGGTAATCTGGTCGGTACCAGGACCAAGCAGATCCAGCGCAAGCTCAAGGACCTGCAAGAAATACCCGAAGCCCAGGCAGCGATCCTGATCACTGAAGAAAGTTCTGACAATGATACTGACCAAGGACAAAATTCTTAATTCTTTCCGCCAAGCGGCAAAAATATCTGACCAGATATGTGTTGACATTCTCCCCTTTATCAAGCAAGGCGTTACGGAACTTGAAATAGAGAAAAATATTATTCGCCTGGCGAAAGAGCAGGGCTGTCCTCATCTATCCTTTAAGACCCTGGTCGCTTCCGGTGTACGCAGTGCCCTGCCCCACGGCCGTCCCACCAAGAAAAAACTGCAGCAAGGCGAGTTCGTCTTTATCGACTTCGGAGTGAAAGTTAACGGCTATTGTTCTGACATTACCCGAACATTTATTATCGGTGCTT
>JBAZXJ010000188.1:0-3826 GCA_041659865.1 Candidatus Margulisiibacteriota bacterium
AGCGGTGCCGTGATCAGGCGAGGTGCGAATTATCGGCAGGCCTACCGTCACATTAACCGCTGTATCAAAGGCTAGCATCTTGAGCGGGATCAAGCCTTGATCGTGGTACTGGGCGACGACCAGATCGTATCTATCGCGGAGCGCTGTTCTGATCGCTGTGTCCGGAGCCCAAGGACCGGTGATATTCAGGCCTTGTTGCTTAAAACTTTCCACCACAGGAGAGATTATCTCCTGCTCTTCTCTGCCGAACAAGCCGTTCTCCCCGGCGTGAGGGTTCAGTCCAAGGACCAGAATGCGCGGGCTGGTTAGGCCAAGATCGAGCAGGAACTTTTTGCCCAGCCTGATGGTCTTTTCAAGTTGTTCACGAGTAAGCAGTTTCGGCACGTCAGCAAGAGCGCAATGGATCGTGGTCAGGATAACGTTCAGCGTTTCGCTGTAAAAAAGCATTGCGTATTCTTTGGTTCGAGTTATCTCGGCGAGGATCTCAGTGTGGCCATTATATTTATAACCTGCAAGATGCATTGCTTCTTTGCTTAAAGGCGCCGTGACGATGGCGTCGATCAAGCCGGTTTGAGCCTGCTCGATGGCCAGCAGTAAACTTTCCACGGCGATCTTGCCGCCCAGGGCCTGGACCTGCCCGCGCTTTATTTCGTGTTGTTTCGTTCCATATTCAGAAGAAGAGATGACGACCGGGTCGCAAATACTTGTGATCTCCGTGGCGGCGAGCGCCTTGGCGATGATCTCCGGCCCGATGCCGGCGGGATCGCCGATACTTATCCCGATCCTGGGCTTGATCATGAGCTAGTTCTCGACCTGAGCCGTGTAACGCAAGGTAGCGCTAGAATCTTTGGCCACCGGCACGCTAAAAACAGCCGTCCTGGCGTCCCTGTCCAGATACTTATGACTGCTGTTCAGTACCTTGATATTTCGGTAGAAACTTTCCACGATCTCCACTATGATGTCGCTGTCTTTGTGATTACGGATAACAACTTCCAGGGTCTTTTCATAAAGCCGGTCGTTGATGCGCTGGTCAAGCTTTAGGGTCTTTTCGGCGACGATATCAAAAGCGGTGCCCACGGTCAGCTCAACCTTTTCATCCTTTGGAGTGTGATCGATATTGTCCTCGCCAACGAACTGCAACCGGCCTTTGGAGTCCGCCTTGTAGATACGGAACTTACCTTTAGGCAAAGGCATGCCCAGGCCGCCGGCCGCGGAATTCATAAAGCTGACCTTGACCGTGGGGTTGAGTTTGGCCAACTGGCCGAGGCCATAACTTAAGCGGTTGGCCAGCTCGTACTTCTTCTGCAAAGGGACAGCGGGTGCGGTGAGCAACGAGAGCTGTTTGTCCTGGGCATTATTGATATCAGTACGCCCGGCCAGGTCATAAAGATGATATTCAAAAAATGTTTCTTCCTTAAAAGCCTCATCTGCCACGGCCCTGACCTTGTACATTCTGCCACCTTCCGGGGCGGGAGCTTCAGCCCGGTGAGGGTCGCCGGCGACCAGCTGCAGCGCAGCGTCAGGATAGGAGGAGCCGCTGGTGTTGCGTACGGTGACCCAGCCGTTGAGCTCGCCGGTCCCTTCACTATCGCTGAGCTTAAGCACATAGGCCGCTTCCCAGCTGAACCCTCGTGAAAGATAAGACAGTTGAATGTCCTGCAAACCGCCGACCTTATTGTCCAGGATCCAGGAAAGGGTCGGCTTGACGATCAGCCCTGCCGGCAAAGCTGGCAACTCGATCTCGCCCTTGGGAGACAGCAGTAATTTTTTATTGTCCTGTTCAATGACCAGTCCGCCCTGCATGCTAAGCAAGGTGCCATCCACCACGCTCTTTTCCTGCACCATACGGATCTTGCTGCCCAGATATTTTTGCAGAAGCTTAAACTGGTCGATCAGGTCGTATTCGAAGTTCTGCTCGCGGACCTTCGCTTGTGACTTGAAAAAAACCGAGCTTGGTTCGATCAGGGCAGAGACGTCCGTGAAGCCAAGCTTAACTCCTGTGCCGACCGGGACGCTCACCTGCCTGGCGTCCCGGATCAGGGCCAGGTCGTTGTTATAAATGGTCAGGTTCAGATCGCGGGCGCAGATAGTCCAGGAAAGCGTGAATAGAACTATGACCAGGGTCAGGGCGGCTTTTTTTTGCATTCTTCGGTCCTTTATATAAAGATGATATTTACAGTAGGGTATTTTAAATATTTTGGCAAATAGTCACGGTTCAAAAACCAGGTGTCGGAATAGAAGGAAATACAAGATTGCAACTATCCGGTCATCGATACGATAATTAATTACAAGGGTATTGTGTCTCACGATATTGCTGGCTGACGGAAAAACCGAGGCCCCTGCTTTCTTCTGATCCAACTGAAAAGTTAGACAGAAGAAGGCAGGGGCCTTTTTGTGTTTATCGGCGGGAAAATGCAAAAGGAGGAATATAACATGCAAGCAGCAAGGACAGGCGGACAGGTGAACATAGAAGGAAATAAGGCAGGGGCTATCAACTGGCAGACAGCAAGAATAGAGATCGTGGCGCAAAGGCTGCGGACAGACCAGCAGCATTTAACCTTCAACCTGAAACAGGTCCTGAAGCAGAACGCCACGGACCCATTACGAACGTTGCAAATAATAAAAGCATATACCAGGGACGGATTGCATAGCGACCGTGCAGCGGTAAAAATGCTGGCAGCTTTTGCCGAGTCCATTCGCAAAGATCCCGAGCTTTCGGCGCTCTGGCAAAAGGCCACCAGGGCAAACAACAGGTCTTTTGGTCCGAATATCTTGAGGCAAGAGGCTATGACAGAAGGGGCCGGTATCTCAGGCGATCGTTCGCGCCAAGAGGGTTTGCGTGAAACCGAGAACATAGCGGGGTGCTACATGACAGATGATCATTTATCCGGAGGAAAAATAGAGTTGCAAAGTGGTGGCGGGAGCCTGCCCTTGGACCACATGTTGAGCTGGGCGTTCTATCGTGGGCAAGATAGCGGGAAAGTATATGGTCAGCTCGTGGACCTGATCAAGCAAAATGCGCAGAGCGCGAACTTGCCGGTGATCGTCAACGATCTGTTAAGGATGCTACACGATCGATACGATGATCGCGTCAGCGATAAGACGGCCAAGGCGCAGGAAATAGCGAAAACGAAGACCGAGGTCCTGGAAAAATTCCTGCAAACCCCAGCCGGAGGAGCTACTCCGTTCGCTTCTTGCGGGTCGATGCATGGCTTTGTCATGGAATTGCTGCATGATGCCGGCATCGAAGCGGTGACCATTAGCGGAAGAGGCGAAAGGATGGGGCATACAGCTTTGCTATATAAGGATAATGGCAAGTTCTATTTCAACAATTACGAACAGGGCCATCAGGTCCAGGCGAACTCGCTAGCGGAAGCCATAAAGGCCATTATGAAAAATGATAGCGGTCTTTATGTCAGAGGGGTGGTCTCGGTGCAAGGTATTGCAAAGGGAGCCAATCATAAGGCCTATGCCCTTGATGAAGAAACGGTGTTCGGGAACAGAATAGAAAAGAATTCTGGCGCAAATCTGTTCGCAGCGCCCGCGACCTTGCAAGAGTTCTCTTTAGGGCAGCAAAAAATGGCCTTGGCTGCGCTAAGAGAGGGAAAGGACAAAAAGGAGGTCGTTGCCAGCTATGCCTGGCAGAATAGCAGCACAATGGACCTGATCAAGGTTCTGAGGCAGCGAGTGACCCCGGGTTCGGTCATCTCCCATCAATTATCTCTGGGCCAAAAGAGTGCCGTCAATACCAGCCTGTTCGATCGCGCCAGTGATCAGGCCTTCAATTATAGATATAGCAAGATCACCGGACGGGGGATGCTCGACC
>JBAZXJ010000189.1:0-3780 GCA_041659865.1 Candidatus Margulisiibacteriota bacterium
ACCATATTAAGCTTCCATTCCAGGGCCAGCTGATCACGGTAAACTATCATTTCGGGAATCTTATAATGGGTATCTATATGCACCAGGGGGAAAGGCACATGGCCAAAAAAGGCTTTGCGGGCCAGCCAGAGCAGGACGGTACTGTCCTTGCCGATAGACCAGAGCATGCAAAGGTTCTTGAAATCGCGATAGGCTTCACGCAAAATGAAAACGCCCTGGGCCTCTAATTTCTTGAGATGGTCCATCTTATTTCGGCTCCGCTTCCTTGTTGAAATGCAAGCCGCACTCTTTATGTTCCGGCAATTCCCACCACCAGCGTCCGGCCCTGAGGTCCTCCCCAGGGGCGATCGCGCGGGTACATGGCGCACAACCGATGCTCGGATAACCTTTATCATGTAACTTATTGTACGGAACATTGTTCGTTTTAATGTATTTCCAGACCTGTTCTTCGCTCCAGTCAGCCAAAGGATTTATCTTGAACAGACCATTGTTCTGGTCCCATTCGATCAACTCCAGCCGGTCGCGGGTCACGCTCTGGGCCCGCCGCAGACCGGTCAGCCAGGCCGCCTTGCCGGCTAACATTCTCTTTAATGGAACGATCTTGCGCAACCGGCAGCAAAGCTTGCGGTTCTCGATGCTTTCGTAGAACAAGTTCGGCCCCTTGGCGTTGACCATGGCCTCAATATCGTGAGCATCAGGGAAAGCCACGGCAATATGGCGGTCATACTTTTTATTGGTCTCCGCCAGCACTTCATATGTCTCTTCCGGCAGCCGTCCGGTATCCAGCGTGAATATTGTCACCTGCGGCGCAAGCTGGACCAGCATATCGGCAAGCACCTGGTCCTCGGCGCCAAGGCTGGTGGCCAGGACGATATTGTCCACACCAAAACGCGCCAGTGTCCAGCTTAGGATCTCTGGCGAGGTCTTACCCGCTAATTCGTTCTGATATTCCAAATTTACCGTGTCGCTCATTGCTTTACTCCCTTTTCAACCACAACTTTAAAGGTCTCTCCCAAGTTTTCCACTTGCAATATCTTATGCCCCTCGTCTTTGAGACTGCGCGGTACGTTAAGTATTGCATCACCTTCATCCAGGATAACTTCCAAAAGCTCTCCGGGCAGAAGGTCGGCTAAAGCCGCTTTGGTCTTGACGAAGTTCATCGGACAAATGACTCCGGTTAAATTGACCGACTTTTTAATCTCCATTTATGATCTCCTGGTTCACTTTTTCGATGCCGAGCCGATCGATCATATGCCCAAAGCGTTCTTTTTTCCGCCCGTTCTTCTGATAATAGCGTAAAGCCTTGTCGATCAGAGCATAAAGCTCATCTTTATCCTTGATCAGTTTTTTCAATACCGTTCCAAACCGGGGGATCTTGCCCATTGTCCCGCCGATGGTCAGATTGTAACCGCTCTTTACCGGCACCCAGGAGTCTACCGGGCAAGCGCTGGTGCAAATATTACAGTTGATGCATTTATCCTCATGCAGAACATACTTTCTTTTCTGGTCAGCAGACACTTCCCTGGTGATCGCCTGGGTCGGACAAACGTTGACGCAAAGTTTGCAATCGATACAAAGCTCGTCTTTCCAGCCTGGCAGGAGGGCACCCATGATCCCGATATCGTTCTCCGTCGACTTGGCACAGTTGTGCGGACAGCCGGTCACCGCTAATTTGAACTTGTGCGGTGTTTCTGTCCCGAAATATTTTTCGTCAAGTTCTTTGGCGATAGTCTTGGTATCAATGATCCCCCAGCGGCAGATAGTATCTCCCGGACAGGCAATGATGATCCGGAAACGCGGACCGCAGGCGCCCATTTTCAGTCCGGCGGCTTCGATCGCCTGGCGCGCGGCTTCCGCTTTGCTGTAATGCACAAAGGGGATCTCGATCCCCTGTCTGGTCGACAGATGCAATTCCCCGCGGCCGTACTCTTTGGCGATCGCTGTGACCTTTTCCATCAGTTCGGAAGTGATATCTCCGCCGACCAGGCGCAGGCGCAGAACAAAGAACTCTTTCTGGCGTTGTTGGATCGTCCCGATCTTTTTTAAGGCTGCTAGGTCAACTTCTGGTATGCTCATCTGCTCTCCGATCATTAAATATTATATTCCGGCTCGATGGTCTTGCCAAACTTGAGCCTGTTCCAGCCCCGTTCATGCAGATAATACAGTATCATCTTGGTGAAGACTTCTACAAACCCGATCGATAACGCGACTTTCAGCGTTCCCGTGATCAGCCAGGAGATCAGGATGGTATCCAAAGTACCGGTAATTCTCCAGGATACGGCTTTGAACATACTGCGGTAATGCTTATCCATATTATTGCTCCTTGTCCAGGTTCTCTGTTGATACCTCACCCGATCTGATCCAAAAACCTTTCGCCACCGGCTGTTCTCCTGCCAAAGACACGATCAGGTAAAGCAGTTGGGGATCATAAGCCAGCTTAATATCTTCCGCCGAAGGCCGGGCCGGAGAATGAGGATGGGTGTGGGCAATACCCAGAATGCTTAGGCCTCTCTGTCGAACTTCCTTAAGTACTGCAAACTGTTCTTTGGGGTCCAGCGAATAATGTTCGGCGCTTTTATCCAGATTGGTCATTGGGTAATACACACTGAGCACCCCCTCTTTTCCTGCCAGATATCCACAAGCCTCCAGCGGTCTTTCCTTTTCTCCGTGTCTAACTATATCCCGCAGAACTTGTTCGTTTATTTTCATTATTTCTTCCTCAGGTCACAAACTGCCTGCTCATAGTCCTTTAAGTCTTTGATCGTCGCTTTGCCGCTACACACCGGGCACTTTACGTTGCAGGTCAACTTCACAGTTCTAAAGCTCATATTAAGCGCATTAAATATCAATAGTTTGTTGGTCAATAGCTCGCCTTTACCGATAAGATATTTTAAAGCTTCAGCGGCTTGAATGGTTCCGAGCATCCCGGCGACAGCGCCCAGCACTCCTGCTTGCGAACAGGAAGGCACGGCGTCCTTGGGCGGCGGCTCGTTGAATACACAGCGATAACAAGTATTCCCCGGCGTATAGGTCATGGTCTGGCCGTCAAAGCGCAGGATCCCGCCGTGAGAAAATGCCTTGCCCGCCAATACGCAGGCATCATTGACCAAAAATTTGGCCGGAAAATTATCCGTGCCGTCGATGATAAAATCATAATCTTTGATCAGGTCGACGATATTGGCCGCCAGAGCCAGTTCCTGGTAGGTGTTAACTTTTACCTCAGGATTGATCTGCAAGATCTTTTCTTTGGCCGAAATAACTTTGGGTTTGCCGATATCGGGCGTGAAGTGGATAACCTGTCTCTGCAGATTAGTGCGATCCACCACATCACCATCAACTAAGCCGATCGTGCCCACCCCTGCCGCGGCCAGGTAGAGCGCTACAGGAGCCCCCAGCCCACCGGCCCCGATGATCAATACTTTGCCTGCCAGGATCTTCTCCTGACCTTCGATCCCGATGTCTTTCAAAATTATATGTCTGCTATATCTTTCCAGCTGTTGATCATCTAGTGCCATGAAACTTCCTCCAGTGCCTGCTTGATATCAACTATCAGGTCTTCGACATCCTCGATACCTACAGACAGCCTAAGCAGGTTCTCGCCCACACCCATTTCCGCTCTGGTCTCGAAAGAATACTCACAATATATGGTCGAAGCAGGATGCAGGATCAGGGTCTTGTTGTCGTTGAGATTGGTAGCCCGGCGGATCAACTTCAACTGGTTCATGAATTTGAAACATTGTTCTTTCGAGGTCAGATCAAAGGTCAGGATCGCCCCGCCCT
>JBAZXJ010000190.1:0-3779 GCA_041659865.1 Candidatus Margulisiibacteriota bacterium
CACCGCTTTTGACATCGTGGGCAAGGGCGTGGCCGATCCGTCCAGTCTGATCGAAGCCATCAAGCTGGCCGTGCGCTTGGTACACAACAAAAAATGAAACAATTTAAATCCACGCCCACCAAAAAACACTACGGTCAACATTGGCTGATCGACAAAAATATCCTGCTAAAGATCATCGAGTCCGGCGAAGTGAAGAACACGGACCAGGTGATCGAGATCGGTACCGGCACCGGCTTTTTAACCACGGCCTTGGCCGAAACTGCCGGAAAGGTTTTCAGTTATGATATAGATGAAAGCGTGCAAGAGGTCGCCAGAGAGAACCTTAAAGCATTTACCAATATAGAGCTGATCCATCAGGATTTTCTCTGCGAGGAAAGACTTTTTGATCAGGTGACCGGCAGTGCCCAATGCAAGGTCATCGCCAATATTCCCTACAATATAACTACGCCTATTATCGAAAGACTGATCGCCAACAAAAAACACCTTCAGCTCGCTGTGCTGATGGTCCAAAAAGAGATCGGCGACCGCCTGGCCGGCCAGCCTGGAACAAAAGCTTTCGGCTCCTTAAGCATATTCGTGCAATATCATTTCCAGGTGGAAAAGTCCTGGAAAGTCAGCCCCTCTTGTTTTAAGCCTCCACCCAACGTGGACTCTCTCCTGGTCAAACTAATTCCGCACCCCGCCCCCCCGGTCGAACTAAAGGATGAGGAACTTTTCTTCAAGGTAGTTCACGCAGCTTTCTGGGGCCGGCGCAAGACCCTGCGCAACGACCTGATCAAATATTCCATGCTAAACCTCCCAGCCAGGATAGCTGACGAAGCACTTGCCGAGTGCGGGATCAATTCTCTGGAAAGAGGGGAAAATCTAAGCCTGGAAAAATTCGCTCAACTCGCTAACAGCATAGCCGGAAAAATTGGCCGATAGCCTTTTGCGCTCGTTAAGGCCGCTGGACCTTGATCGTGTTTTTTACTGCGGACATATTTAGGGAGATCGCTTGCTTGCACTTGTCATTCGTATTGATATTATTATGATATTCTTTTGTGCTCGTTAATAGATTTAAGACCACCCGCAGGAGCCTTTCCATCTCAGTTTTTTCTTGAGCAATGATCTCGGCCGGCAGTTCCTTGTAGCTGTTTAAAATGGCGATCGCCTTGGCCATCCGAGCGTTGACCTTGTTCTTCAGCTCTTGAGCTATCCGTATAGCTTGCAGTGCGTATTCATTCCTCCTGGCAAGAGGGATGATCTTATGACAATCCCGGGAGACGGTCTGGCTGACCTCTACAGTAGCAGTTTCGACTTCCCGTTTGACTCCAGCAATGATCTGCCTGAACCCAGCCAGCTCAATATTTGAAATAATTATTTTTCTTTGCACAAAGGCTCCTTACTTTATCCTGCCATCGCCAAAAAACATTTATTTCATCAATTGAGAGGCCCCTGCTGAAGGCTGTCCAGAATAGCTTTTTGCTCCTCCGCTTCATGGACCACGGACCGTAATTCTGCCGCAAATACTTCATTGATCGCTGGCCTGGCCATAAATCTAATTACTAATTCTTTCACGTTCACCTGAAGCCGGATAGCCTTGAAGGCCAAAATATTACATTCCGTTTGGATCTTCGAGGATATTTCCTCTGGCAAGATATGGCTGGTCGTCAAGCGTTCGATCACCGCCTTGGCGTCTTCGATGACTGCCTGGGCTGTCTCGTTAGCAAGGGCGGCAGCTTTCTGCAGGCACTGGGTCTGTATCTCCATAGCTTGCGAGAATAGTTCCTCCTGCTTCAAGGCATTGCTGATCTCTATCCCTATTGTTTCCATTGCTGATCTGGAATGGCTTAAAAGCTGGGCAATTGCGATCTGTTCCGAATCAATTATTATTTTCCTGTTCAATGTATTCTCCTTAAATATTTGTTCCGTTATTAGTATCGTCGCTGGCAAATTATATTTTCATTTATTTTGCTCTATCTGCTGACCAGGTCAACGTATCGACTCGTTGTGTTACATCAAAATACCGTTTGAATTGAAAAAATAGCTATGTTAGACTTAATAGTTGCTGGCCTATTTAGAAGGTCAGCTATATATAACAGCTCTTTTATTGGGGGGAACATGTTCGGTAAACAGTATGCTTTAGCTGAGGTAAATGCTACTTTACAAAAAGACCTGCAGCAGGCTTGCGGCAAGGATCTGCTAGCCCTCCTATACTACGGCAGTGAGGCTTCCAGCCAGTTCCTTAATGCTGACTCGGACCATAATTACCTCGTCGTCCTGGCCAAACTTGGCCCGGACGCCTTGGTCAAGCTTGCTCCCTTGCAGAATAGTTGGAAAAAAAGGTTCCGTGTAAGTCCGCTATTCTTGACCCGGGATGATATTGTCTGTTCTTGCGATGTTTTTCCCATAGAATTCTTAAATATCAAGTCAACATATACTATAGTCTTCGGCGAGGATATATTCCAGAAGCTGGATATACCATTAACCCATCTGCGTACCCAGTGCGAGCAAAGCTTGAAGGGCAAGCTGATCATCCTCCGGCAAGGATTTCTGGAAGACCCGAGGCAGGCTGTTGCCTTGATCAGGAATTCTTTACCAGCTTACGTCTTGGTTTTCAAGAACATTCTTTCTTTGCTCGGCGAAACTGTACCGGCCAATAGCCTTGATGTATTTAAGCTGATCTCGGCCAAGGCAGGGCTTGATGAGAAAGTGTTTTCAAGCCTTTCCGAGCTAGCCAAGGGTAAACGGAAGGCTTCTGGAAAAGAAGGCGCTCAATATTTTGGTATATATATTCAGGAACTGCACAAGTTAAGCGAATACATAGATAAGCTGAGTATCTGATGAAAAAATACATCAGGGTCTTATTTTTTGGCCTGGTGTTGTTCGGCCTTGCTTCCTGCCTAACTGGAGCAGAGCCGTTACCGCAGGCCAGCGGATATGTAACCGACCTTGGCAATGTGATCAGCAGTGAGCAACAGCAGAAGATAACTGCCCTGCTCACCGAACTGGAGCAAAAGACCGGGGCGGAAGTCGCGGTCGTTACGATCAAAAGTCTGGGCGAAGCTGATATTGATGCTTATGCCAATGATCTTTTTAAAAAATGGGGGATAGGCAAGAAGGGCAAGGACAATGGTGTCCTTCTTCTGGTGGCCTTGGAGGAAAGAAAGGTCCGTATCGAGACCGGCTATGGTATTGAAGGTGTAATTACCGACGGTACTGCCGGAGCGATCAGGGACCAGTATATGCTTCCCGCCTTTAAGCAAGGTGACTTTGGCCAAGGGCTCTATCTTGGAGCGTCTGCAGTAGCTTCACTTATCGCCAAAGATGCCGGCCAGACCTTGACCGGAGCCCCGGACACCCCGCTTTCCGCGGAGAGTCCGTCCAGTAGTACGGAAGACCCCATGGCCGCTCTTTTCTTCCTGGGCGTAATGGTAATTTTATTCCTGGTCCTGGGGCCGTCCAGATTCTTTAATTTATTGTTCTTTATGATGCTGATGGGCGGAGGAGGACGGAGTAATTATGGCAGTGGGGTTGGGGGTGGGTTTGGCGGGTTCGGTGGAGGTGGCGGCGGGTTTGGCGGCGGAATGTCGGGTGGCGGCGGAGCAAGCGGAGGCTGGTAGAGGTTGAATGTCAAATGGCCAAGCTCAAATGACAAAGCAATCTCAAAATCCCAATGACAAATTGGGAAGTAGCAATTTGATATTGGGATTTGATTTGGATCTTGGATTTTGAAATTTGGATTTTCTAAGGAGGGATGCGCGGGAAGGAACAAAAAGATAGCTGGTCCTGTCTAATTA
>JBAZXJ010000191.1:0-3769 GCA_041659865.1 Candidatus Margulisiibacteriota bacterium
TTTCTGGCCATCAGAATATTGATGATCCCGGCCGCGGCCCGGCGTAAAGCGTAAGGGTCCTGGGACCCGCTGGGGATCAGATCGGCCGCAAAACAAGAACAGATCGAATCAACTTTATCCGCCACTGAAATGATAGTGCCCATTTCCGTCTCCGGCAGAACATCCCCGGCAAAGCGCGGCAAATAATGCTCAAAGATGGCCTCACAAACAGCGGTCGGCAGTTTCTCCTTACGGGCATAGATCCGGCCCATCGTACCCTGTAGTTCAGGGAATTCATAAACCACATTACTGGCCAGGTCAGCTTTGCATAACCAGACCGCCTGTTTGAGCTCTTCATTCTTGATGTTCTTAAAACTACCGGCCAGCCATTCGGCCAGCTTTTCCACCCGCTGGAGCTTTTCGTAAAGCGTACCTATCTTGGCTTGATACACGATCTTTTTTAGGCCTTCCACTCTGTCGTTAAGCGGAGTTTTCATGTCCTCAGTAAAGAAGAAGCGGGCATCTTCCAAACGTGCGGTCAACACTTTCTTGTTGCCGTCTAAAATATTCTTTTCATTGTGATTACTGTTGGCCACCAGCAAAAAGCCGGTCAGCAATTCGCCTTTTTCATTGATGATCGGAAAATATTTCTGGTTCTTTTTCTTGGTCGTGATCAGGATCTCTTTAGGCAGTTCCAGATATTTTTCATCAAAAAGGTCGAGCAGGACCACCGGCCATTCGTTCAGGAAGGTCACTTCGGACAAGAGGTCCTCATCGATCAAAACCTCACCCTGGCGTACTTCCGGATGGTTCTTCAGATCATGTCTTATCTTTTCTTTGCGCTTGTCCTGGTCAACAAAAACAAAGTTCTCTTCCATGGTCTTCAAATAATCAGCTGTGGAAGCTACTTCAACACCCTTGTCCCCGGAGATCCTGCCGAAGGCGCGCAGAAAACGATGGCCCCGGCTGAATCTCCCGCTCTCGATACCGGCTAATTTGAAAGAGATCACTTCCTTATCCCACAGAGACAAGAACCAATGGATCGGCCGGATGAATTTAAAATCCTCGTTACCCCAGCGCATAGCGATGGGTAAATGTAGAGAAGAAATAATGTCTATGAGTAACGCCGGAAAGATCTCTTTGACCGGCTGGCCTTTTAAATGGCGCTGGCCGTAGAAATAGCCGTCGCGGACCTGCAAGCTATCGGCGTCGATATTGTTCTTCTTGCAGAAACCAAGCTTGGCCTGCTCGTTAACCGAAGATGGCGGACCTTTTAATTCTTCTTTCAGGTCGCCCTGCTGTTCGGCAATATTACTGATAAACAGTACAAGACGCCGGTCCGTCCCTAAGGTTCGGAGCCCGCTAAAACTGATCCGTTGGGCGTTTAACTTGGCCTTGGCCGTTTCTTCCAGGTCTTTTAGCATACCGGGCATAAAGCGGGCGGGGATCTCTTCGGTGCCTATTTCGAGTAAGTAATCTGACATGGATACAACCTTTGTATTAGAATAACATCCACTATTTCCGGCGATAAAGCGCCAGCGTTTTAACGACTTCTTCCCGGCTAAAAAATTGACCGGCAAGGTACTGGTGTACGATCATAGTTATCATGGTCTGATAAGGCAATCCCGTCTGATATGCCCGTTCCTTGACCTTTTCCAGGTCATAATTATTGAACCTCAAACTGATACTCTTGCTTTTCCTAGCTCTGGCCACGATATTGTCGAGCTTTTCTTTGGTACGCTTGGAAACTGGCACCAGTTTGTTGGCCATAGCTTCTATACCTTTTTCATAAGTATCCAGTTCCACCTTGATTTTTTTCATTTTTTAATACCTCCATATATTTTATTGAATTTTCTGCTGGGAAAGATAGTTTTCAGGACGATCTGTTCCTGTCTATTTATTACCGCAGGAACAACGTGGACATAATCATGCAAACTTATCAGATAATACACTTGTCCATGTTTAACAGGATGCTCCAGCAAGGCTAAATAATCATTATTGATGATCTTTTCGGCCACATCCTCAAAACGAACGTTCCTTTTCTCCTGGAGTATAGCGTTCTTTGCTTTGTCCCAGACGATCTCCATGTCTTAAAGCATAATTTATTGTATATACAATGTCAATGGTGTTTTTGGGCGGTGATCGGCACGTTACTGTCTAACGATATTTTATTGCAATACCTTGAAGATATCCTCATCTGTCAGAAGGCGTTGGGCCTCGGCATAAGGCAGGGTCTGGCCGCGGATCTGGTGGAACCAGGATATGGCGATCAAGTTCTTCAGCCAGATCCGGACCGTAGGCAAATGAATGTTCTCGCGTTTGAATGAATTCATGCTGTCTACCCGTTCTACGTTCTGCGTTCTACGGTTTTCCCTTTGTGCCTCTGTGCCTTATTGCCTTTGTGCCTGATCCCTATCAATATTTAATAATATAATTCACCCCGACGTTGGCGGGCTCGGTGATATATGAATTTGCTCGTGGCGTACCATATCCAGAATCAACCGGATTGCTCATATCGAATTGGGCGATAGCATTACCACCAGTGTTGATCGTTGATCCACTGCCATCAGCCAAAAATCTGCCCCCAGTTGAAGTTGTGTGCTTGTGTCCCTGCATCCTGTCCTGTTGCGCAGCACCAGTGGCCCCAGAGTAAGCAACTCCGCCTATACTTTGACTGCCCATTCCTTTGGGAAAAACCCCACTAAAATTTGGCAGATTTATCTTTCCGTTACCAGCCCAGTTATAGGTTCCGCCGTACCTGGCCTGGATAACGTCATAGAGTTCCTTATACTGATCCCCGGCATAGGTAGCGCCGGAAGCCGCATTCCCAACATTACTTCCATCGCATAACAGCCAGCCAGCGGGGGCAGCCGCGCCGCCGAACATCTGGATATTACCCACCGGCGCCACGTAGCCCGTCCGGTCCATGATCCGGCCTTTGACGTCGAGGGAGACCGCGGGGGAAGCGGTACCGATACCAACATAGCCATCACCTCGAACAACCAGCTTGCTTTGACTGCCGCCGACATTGAGATCTACTGAATTAGTATCACCACCTCCACCTGTGATATACAAACCGAGGGCGACCCCATTCCCCTGATTATTATAACAGCTATAGATATTATAACCTCTGGGCTGGGTGCTGGAAAAACTCGTCAGCCAGTTGGCATTTTGATTTCCGGTCACATTCAGCATTGTACTTGGGTTGGTTATGCCGATGCCGACGTAGCCGTTGTTTAGAACGGTCATGTTCTTTTGCCAGGTCCCGCTGGTCAGATTATAGTTCCAAATATCCAATCCTTGAGAACCGCCTAATTGTATCGCCGCGGCACCGGTCTGGTTTACATTCCCTAAATAAACTTGAGATCCTCCTTGAAAGGTATCCGAACCATTGCCATTAGCCTGAATGATCGTTCCGCCTGTTCCAGAGGCCAGGATGTTGCCAACTACATGGAGTCTTTGCCCCGGATTCGTTATACCGATACCGACGTTTCCGGCAGAATTAACCCGAAACCTTTCGGTCAGCCCGCTGGCACCATCCGCTTTCGTGGCGATCCTCACCGCCCCTCCACGATTAAAAGCGGTACTGCCTTCAAGCAAACCTGTCATAAAAGCAGTACGTTTATCAGCAGCAACACTATTTATATCTGTCCATTGGATCAAACCATTGATCGCATCATGTCCATCAGCAGCTCCAGTTGAAAACTCTAAAACCCCCGTATCGGCAGGCCCTTGAATAGAAAGATATCTACGAATACTACTTGGGTTTCCTCCCGGCAAATTAGTTGTT
>JBAZXJ010000192.1:0-3747 GCA_041659865.1 Candidatus Margulisiibacteriota bacterium
TCAACGGAATTTGTTTGGAGATATTGGCCAGGATACCTATGCTCATCAAGGAGATCATCAGGGAAGTTCCGCCAAAAGAGACAAAGATCAGCGGGATGCCTGTCGGCGGGACCAGGGCCAAAACCACGCTCATGTTGAGAATGGCTTCCATCGTGATCAGAGAGGTTATGCCAAAGGCTAACAGCATCCCAAAGCGGTCCGGGGCCAGTCTGGCGATGCGCACTCCGCGGAAAGCGATAATGGCAAAAAGGATCACGACCACGAACGCGCCCAGGAAACCAAGCTCCTCACAGATAATGGCAAAAATATAGTCAGTAAAAGGTTCGGGTAAGTAAGAGAATTTCTGCCGGCTGTTGCCCAGGCCCAAGCCCAGGATACCGCCGGAACCAACCGCAAGCAGCGACTGCACGGTGTGAAAGCCGATGCCTAAATAATGCTTCCAGGGATCCATAAAGGCCAGGATACGATCTTTTTGATATTGGTTATGTTCGATGATCCAGTAGACCATACGCACACCGATCACGCTGACGATCAGGAACTGCCAGACTTGCATACCGCCGACCAGGATCATCAAGCCCGTGACCATGGCGATGACCATGGCCGTCCCCAGATCAGGCTGTTTGATGATCAGGGCCATGATCACACCGACGCCAAGAAGGATCGGTCCGATACCCTTCCAGAAATCTTTGACCTTGGCACCCTTGTTCTCCAGTGACAGTGCCAAAAATATTATTACGGCCAGCTTGGCCAGTTCCGAAGGCTGAAAGATTATTATGCCAAAATTCAGCCAGCGGCTGGCGCCTCCGGCAGTATGGCCGATCCCTGGAACATAGGTCAGTAAAAGGAATAAAGCAGTAACACCCAGCAAGGGGGTCACCATCTTTTTGTATAAGTGATAATCCAGATTAAAGCCCAGCAAAAAACAAGAGACAGCAATGACCAGGGAGATCAGCTGTTTTTGCAGATAGCGGAACTCGAAACTGGCGGAAAAGATCATCAAGAGACCGATCAGGACCAGGAAGGCAGTTACGGCAATTATTATATAATCAGGTTTGCGGTATTGTTTTGGCATAGACTAGTTCTTTAAAATCCCGGCCTCTTTCCTCAAAATTTTTGTACATATCAAAACTTGCGCAGGCCGGCGACAATAAAATTGTATCACCAGAAGAGGCCTGCTGAAAAGCGATATCCACGGCTTCCCGCATGCTGCCAGCGTGTAGCATGTTCGCAGCCGGTACTCCTCCGGCTAAAAAGGCTTTTTCAAAACGTTCCGCGGCCTCGCCAAGCAGGATAACTTTCTTCACTTTCTGTTCGATCGATGCGGTCAATTGGTCCAGCGAGGTCAGTTTGTCACGGCCGCCGGCGATCAGGATGACCGGATCATTGATCGATTCCAGGGCCACTATCGTGGAATCCGGATTCGTGCCCTTGGAGTCATTGATACAGGTCACACCATTATGTACGCTCACCTTTTCCAGACGGTGTTCCACTCCCTTGAAGTCAGCGAAGATCTCATCCACCTTCTCCCTGGGTACGCGGCAGATCTCTGCTACTTTGAGGGTCGCTTCGTAGTTCTGCCCCAGAATGGTCTGCGACATGAAAGGGATCAGCCGGCTCTTGGCCTTGCCGGCGATCGAGGTCAGCCAGCAGTCTCGGGCGTTAAAAACGAAGTAGTCGCGGTAATCCTGGTTAAGGACCATCATCGCCTTGGCATCACAGTAGCGCTGCATGGTCTTGTGCCTGGTCAGGTGGTCTTCGGTCAGATTGAGCAGAATGGCTATATACGGTTGAAAAGTCGGTGACGATTCAAGCTGGTAACTGCTGACCTCGCAGGAAATATATTCATTTTCCTTGTCCACGAAGTTGATCAGTGGTTCCCCGATGTTCCCGGCCGCGGGACAATTCAGCACGAGGCTGATCAGGGTCGTGGTCGTGGTCTTGCCGTTGGTACCGCTGATGGCGATGATCTTGGGCGCTTTGCAGTATTTGCCGGACTGCATCAACCGGAAGGCGAACTCGATCTCGGAAATGACCTCTGCCCTGCCCCTGGGATATTCCGCCGGCGGGATCCCTGGACTGGCGATGACCAGGTCGGCCTGGTCAGGTTCGACTATTTCGAAGCCGCCTAGTTGTTTGACTTTATTTAGGACGGCACTGCCGGTGATACCGGTGCCGAGGACGGCGATCTTCATGGACGACAACTCCTTTGTATATAAATACCGTATCTAAACACCGAGGCCATATTTTGCTAAAGGCCCCCTAAATCCCCCTAAAGGGGGACTTCAGAATTTGCTTCGAATGACCTTAGGGCACGAAGGTAAAGAAATACACCCGTCATTGCGAGGAGTCTTCGACGAAGCAATCTCTAATGCGATTAACGCGATTCCTTTTGAGAGATTGCTTCGTCGGATGCCTCCTCGCAATGACGGGGCGGGATCCTACCTCACGATAACCCCTTCACCTCGTAAATAATCCTTGATCTCTTTTATGGTCATTTCTTTATAATGCAGCAACGACGCCAATAATGCGGCATCGGCGTACTGCAGGACATCGCGGATGTGTTCCATCGTCCCCGCGCCGCCCGAGGCGATCACCGGGATATTCACCGCCCCGCAGACGGCCTTCGTTAACTCGATATCGTATCCGGCCTTAGTACCGTCCGCATCCATGGACGTTAGCAGTATCTCCCCTGCTCCTAATTTTTCAACGTTCCTGGCCCATTCGATAGCATCGAGACCGGTGGTGGTGCGGCCGCCGTGGGTGACGACCTCGAAGTCAGGGCGGCCACTGGGGACCGCCCCTACGGGGGATTTTTTTCTACGGGCGTCTATTGCCACGACGATACACTGACTGCCGAACTTTTCTGCGCCCTGACTGATCAGACAGGGGTCATTGACGGCCGCTGTATTCAGCGAGATCTTGTCCGCACCGGCTTTAAGCAGTTCCCTTATCGTTAGCACGTCCCGGATACCGCCACCGACCGTGAAAGGAATGAACACCGTCTCGGCTACATGGCGGACCATCTCCAGCATGATCTCGCGGTTACCGCTGGAAGCAGTGATATCTAAAAACACCAGCTCATCCGCGTTCTGCCGGTCATATTCCTGGCCCAGCCCGACCGGATCACCGGCGTCGCGCAGTTCCACGAAATTCGTACCTTTAACGACCCGTCCTTCGGTAACATCCAGACAGGGAATTATTCTTTTAGCTAACATTGTTTGTTCTGCCTCTCAAATAGTCTGCGAAGGGCATTTCTTTTTTGCCCTCGGGACGGACATAAATATCAAGATATTTTGACAAAGTTACCATCCCGTCATTGCGAGCCGCGCTTCGCGGCGAAGCAATCTCCTTTAACGAGATTGCTTCGTCGATGACTCCTCGCAATGACGGATTTTTAATAATGGTTCTCGTCACAACCACCCTCTTGCCCTCATCCATAAAAAAACCGCCGATCGCTCTTACCGTATTATGGATCTTTTGCCAGTCCCAGTTCAAGTCCAATTCTCTGTCTTCTTTTTTGATCTTCTTGCAATAAGTGGCCTGGCTGTCGTCCTGGGGCACAGGAGTAAGCATGTCGAACTGCTCAATGGTCTTGATCAGTAACTCCGCGCCGGTCGCGGCCAGTTTGTCGTGCAATTCACCAATAGTTTCGTTGTCGCCGACTGGAACTTCTTCGGTCAACAGTACCGGACCGGTATCCATCTTTTCGCTAATGAACATCGTGCTAACCCCAGTAACCTTATCGCC
>JBAZXJ010000193.1:0-3730 GCA_041659865.1 Candidatus Margulisiibacteriota bacterium
CGCCGATCCGTGAAATTGGTGATACCAGCGGCGTAACGACCGGTGGCACGCCGAATCGCAACTTTGGTGGTGAAAACGTGGTGACCACATCCGGAGCACCGAATCGAAACTTTTAACCATAGCAGGTAAATAATAAAAGCGTAGACTTAATGCTGACAATATTTTTACTAGGATAAAGGAAAGGAAAGGGTTTTCCAGCTATGTTGATCCCTAACCAGGATAAACCAGTAGCGGACCAGAACAGAACAATGACCGCAGGTGCGAAAGCACCTGCGGTTGAGCGTTTGCAGGAACCTTCATTGGTCGGCAAACTGCCGAAACTTGAACAGCTTTTCGCCTCGGTCATGGCGGCGATAAAGTCTATGGATGGTATCTCTGAAGGGATCAGAGCATCGGTCACCGAAAGCAGGAAGAACCAGGAGATCGATCATAGCAACATAATAGTAGCCAAGAACGAAACTGAGCAAAGAGCCGAAAAGACCAAGATGGAAATACTGCTTGATACTTTCAAGACCGACCTAAAAAAGGACCATCTGCCCATCCTCTCCACGGAGAATCAGCAAAGGATCAAGGGGTTGATCGAGGATACGAAAAAGAGCAAGATACCGGACCTGTTCAACAAGCTTGATAAACAGACCCTTTTGCTGATCTGCCAGCAGGCCAACATCAAGATCAAGGACAAGGATGATAAAAAGCAAATGATACAGGATCTGATCGAAGTTGCGACAAAGTATTTTGAAGGATTAGCTGAGACCAGCATCAAGAGCTTAATTAGTAGATCACAGGTAGGCTTTGATCAGGGCAATAATGTGCTTAGCTCTATGTTACAAGGGACGGACAAGGGTAAGAATAAAAACGTAGCAGGTTTTACTGTTATGAGTAACTTAAAGGCTCCAGAGCTGAATAAATATGATGACCTGATCAGAAGAGCTGTTTTGCATTCCTAAAACATCGCTAGTTACGGTACATTATCCAGGGACTTGCAGACGATAAACATAATGAGGTGATACAAATGGGTATTGGAGATACATTAAGATCGCAGAACGTACAGAATTACATGGAAAGTCAGATCAAAGATTCCTTTGATAAGGGCTTGAAAAAGGGTTTGAATACTGGCAGTAAAGTTGCCGAGCTAAAAACTATTTCTGGAGAGATCGAACAGGACTTGATGGATAGTATTTTTTCCGCAGAAGATATTTCCCAGGATGTCTTAAATGAATTGCAGAACGAATTACAGGAAAAAGGTGTCGGGCAGTTCAATAAGGAAATAGAGGAAGAATTAAAGGCGGTTGGTAATCCAAGAATAGATACACCGGAAAAGCTAACCGCGGCGACAACGCAACAAATAGTTAATAATAGCCGGTCTCCAGAGGAACAAAAGAAGCTCCTGGAATGCAAGGTCATGGATAAACTGGCCAAAGCCTACAGCAGTTCAAATCCAGAGATCAAGGAAGCCTTTATTAGTGAAGCCAAGGAGATCCTGACCAGTATGCTTTCCAAGATCAATGTGAGAACTTCGTTGAAAACTAGTTTAGCGGTCGCATGATACAGCCTAAAGAAGATCCAGATAAGGAACCGAAGGACTCTTTCGCTCAAGGCTACATTGACGATCTTTTTCAGCGTGCCAAGGAAAATGCGAGTACTATAGCCAAAGAAGAGCTGGAAAAACTTGTTATTAAGAAAAGGGTTCTAACCGGTACCGGACAAGCAGTTCCCAAAGAATTCAGCGAACATATGGCCAGCCGGCTCAATACCAACGTTGACCTCATCAGTGCTGTCGAAGGTAATGTCGGTTTTGGTAATTATGCGGACGGTTGGGTAAAGCGCAAGAATGATCTCGGACTGGATGATAAGGACTGGAGCAAGGTCCATAAAGGCAAGTCAAGGTCTAAGATAGTTTAATGCAGAATTTGATTGACTTTAATAAAAACGAAATGGTACGATAATACTATGTTAAGTGATCTGAGCAGTTTGCAAAATTCTATCGCCGCTGACCAGTTCAAGATAGCGATCAGTACCGAGAATATCGCTAACTCAAATTTGATCGGCTATAAAAGAAAAGAGGTTGAATTTACCTCTGTTTTCAGTAAACTGCTAAAGCCCGGAACGGAAAATTCTCAAGGCGGTCTTGGCGGGACCAATCCCCAGGAGCGTTCAATGGGCCTCAAAGTCACCAGTGTATCCAGACAATTTACTGCAGGTGCCTTGACCGATGGAACGACTTTGGATCTGGCCTTTACCAACAACAATACTTTCTTTGTTGTTTCGCCGGACGGCGGAAATAGGTTTTTATATTCCAGATCAGGTAAATTCCGTGCAGGCAGTAACAATAAACTGGTAACAGCCGATGGCTTGCCTGTCTATGGCTATAAAATTGATGAAGGAGGGTTTCGCTCTAATGTTCTGGAACAGATCGACCTGGGTACAGGCCAAACCCCTGTTTGGGACGCTCAAGGTAAACTTACAGTTACGGACAGCGTTACCGGTACCACCAAAACAATATTCCAAATTGCGATAACTGCTTTTGCTAATCCATCCGGTCTGACCGATGGTAATTCAAATACGTTCAAACAATCTGTTTCTTCCGGGTCTGCTTATGACTTTACGGTTCCAGGTACTACTTTAGGCACAGTTGTTCCTGGAAAACTGGAAGAAGCCAATGTTGATGCCGGTGAGGAAACTCTGACAGGAATACTCCCAACCCAGCGCTACCTGCAGGCTAAATATACTGCAGTCCAGGCGATCTTAAATACTACAGACAAGTTCCTGCAAGCTGTAGCCGGCTAAGAGCTCGCATGATTTTTACAAAAGGGTGACTTTTTATTTTGTCATAATTGGCAAAGGACAAAGATAATGAGTATTAATTTTGTTTCGGCCAATGTAAACAACTTTGATGTGTCAAGAAAGATCAGTATTACTGGCAGACTTGGTTTGGGCAATGATGCGATCCGAGCTGTGACAAAGTCTGTTGAGGCGCTGGAGAGAGAAATGATTGCCGGTATTGCTACATGGAACAGTGAAACTGAAGCCAAAAATAACATTGATAAACAGCTCGGGAAAAATAACCCGACCCCAGGATTAACCCCGTCCATTGGAGTCCCTTCTAGCACGGCAACTAACTCGCTGGAAGCGGTATAAAAAAGCCCCGAAAACACGCAAGAAAACCATAGCATTTCACGATACTTTAAGTGTATGGTATAGGTGTGTCTTTTTGTATTCTATAAAAGGTGATCAGCAATGGCTAGGATTCATGACATTACAGGGGGGGCGAACGGAAGGGGCGACGGGATAGTCGACCAGAACGATCTGCGCGCGATCCAGGATGTGCTGGAACGGTATGACCTCAACCAGGATGGTAAAGTCAGTGTGGAGGAAGCGGCCAGCAGTGGTATTAATCTGGAAACTTATGATGTCGATCAAAATGGGATACTCAACGATAATGATCTGGCCGAGATCCGCCAAAATTTTACTGCTCTAACCCCAGCACAAACTTCCAATGCCAGACCGGCAGGGGGGATCATTGAAACAGCAGGTGGTCTCGATGGCATGATGTCTGAGATCGATGGCTTGCTGGAGAAAATGTCCAAGGGGACGGAAAATTATGTCAAGCGCCAGGATGCCGGGTTCGAGGGTTTTCAGTGGTATGTCGTGGATGTGGAGAATGCTTCCAAAGATTATATGAAGCTTACCGAGTTGGTCCAGCGGATCTCCGGGATCATGGCCGCTCTGG
>JBAZXJ010000194.1:0-3715 GCA_041659865.1 Candidatus Margulisiibacteriota bacterium
TACTTCCACCAGAGCTGCAGGGGACCTGCCCCTACTGACTACTGGCTACTGACTACTTTTTCTTATGTATCAACGATTTTTCTTATGCTATACTATTTCCATGGCAAAAGCAGGGCTGTTTGGCCGACATTTACACTTCGTTCTTGATATCGGCTACTCCTCGGTAAAAGTGGCCCTGATGGCCAATAACAATATCCAGTTCATGGATGTTGCCCTGATCCCGCCGATGGAGAATGAAGAGCGCCGCAAATATGAAATATTAAAGGTAATCCGTTCGTTCATTAACCACTATAAGATCAAAATAAGCCATGTTGATCTGATCATTTCCGACCCTTCGATCTATGTCCGCTTTCTGGAGATCAAGCATCCCTATACTGACCTGAACACTGCCGTTTACGAAATGATCGAAACTGTCCTGCCTTATGGACTTGATAGTGCCCAGGTCAACCATTTCATTGTCGGCGAAAGAAAAGTGAAAGAAGACTCTTTTAGCGATGTCATGGTGGTCAGTATCTTGAAAAGCGTGGTGAAAAGCATCAGCGATGTGGTCAGCAAGCTCGGGCTGATCGTCACCAGTGTCCAGGTCAGTCCCCTGGTCATGCAAAATTACGCGGAAAACAACCTTCCGGAAGACCAGGAATTGACCCAAAGCGTCATGTTCATAGATCTGGGTGCGAGAAAGACCGAACTTACGATTATCGAGGATCACCGGCTGGACCTTTTTCGTTCACTGACCCTGGGCGGCCAATCGTTCACCAAGAAGATCGCTGATGACCTGGACATTTCCTTTGCAAATGCGGAAATGTTGAAGATCCAATTTGGCACAGCATCAACCCAGCAAGCCTTGCCAGGCGAAGGCGCCGGTGAACAGGACCAGGAAGCCCAGGTCAAGAATGCCCTGGGCCCTGTCTTCGCCGATCTGCTGGACGAGATCAAACGAACTATTTCCTGCTATCGATCAAACACCTCCTATCGAGCTATCGAACGTATCTATCTTTGCGGCGGCGGCAGTAATTTCAAGCATATGGCTGATTTTCTGCAGGTTGGACTGGACCTGCCGGTCTCCAGGCTGGAAGTAGATCCTGCAGGTATTATCGCCCATATCGGCGGAGAGCTATTAGCCCAGCGGCAGATCAGTGAAAATCTCCACTATTTCAATCTAACCCTTGGCGCCTGCTTCAGGCTGGAAGACCCTAGCTATAATTTCTTAAAGAACATACGGCAAAGCAAGGTCAAGCGTCCGGTAAATCTAACCACGACCTCTACCCCAAAGCTGTCCACGGTAATGAAGAAATTTGCCCGGAACATTAAAGAATTTAAAACCCTGTCAGATATATTAGGAAAGGTGGACTGGACAATGGATTATAAGAAATTCGGCATCATAGCGGGGATATTGCTGGTTACCTGGTTCATGGGCTACCTGTTCATGTTAAATCATAATATTAAAACACTGTCCGCCAAATATGAGAAGGAGCTGGCCGTATATAATCAATATCTGGAAAAAGCCAACCAGTCCCGCACCATGATGGTCAATATCGACAAGATCAAAAAAATGGATTTTTCCCAAAAGACCCAAGACCAACATTACAGATTATTCCAGCGGATAACCCAGCTGGCCAAGCCCCCTCTGATAATTACCAGCTTGGAATATCTGCTAAATGATAATAAGATAATAGTAATAGGCACTGACTTGGCCAGCGGCTCCGCCATCGGCAGTTTCCTGCAGAATTTGCAGATCTTGCCCGAGGCCAAAGCGGTCGCGCTGGAATATATGAAATCGATCAGCGCTTCGGCGACACAATTTAAAATGGTCATGGAGTTGAATAAATAAATGGGCATCAAAGAAGATCTGCAGCAAACTCCTCTCTGGCAAAAGATCGTGCTGGTGTTCCTTACTCTGGTCTTGATCCTGGGCGGCCTTAAAAATTACGTCATCAAGGATAAGCCCCGCCAGGTCAAGCAATTAAAGCGCGACCTGCGCAGGATAGAGAGCGATCTGATCAACAAAAAGTCCGCAGCCGAAGATTATGAGTTCGTACTTAAACAGCAAACTGACCTGCAGGATCAGGTCGCCAAAAAGCTTCCTTCGCTCAAGAGAACGCTAGCGCTTTTGGGCCAGCTGATCCAGAATGGCAGCGCTATTGACATCAGTTTCACCCTGGTGGAACCAGGCCAAATGCTCGACCAGGGCGGTTATGGAAAATTACCTTTGAACCTGAAAGTTCATGGTTCATTAAATAATATCGGCGCTTTTATCCGGATGCTTGAAAACAGCCAGTTAAGAAGCGAATATCAAGGATTGTCTATCAGGCAGATCGGGGAAGCAGATTATCAGGCGGATATGTCCTTGCTTTTTCTCGTCTCAAAAACTTCAGGCGGCGCAGAAGATGACCTGGCAGAGATAGCGCCGCCAACACCTTCGGCTAAAGTTGCCAGACAGCAAACGGCGGCCAAGCCCAAAGCGAACACCAAAAAGCCCTCCGGACTTGTGCTGAGCGGGTTTTGGAATGGCAAGACGAAAAAAGCGTTTATCAATGACAAACTGGTATCAGCCGGCCAGGGGATAAATGGTTATACTGTTTCTGCTATCAATATTCATGAAAAAAATGTTATTCTCATTAAAGGTAATGAAAAAAAGATCTTACAAATGAAAGAATGAGGTGCGAACCGTGATGACCCTGAAGAAAATCTGTTTTATTTTATTGATGCTGGCTTCAGTATTCCTGGTCCAGGGAAAACAAGCACTTTTCCAAAGCTTGAAACCTGAGGACCGCTTGCTTACCCTGAACAAAAATATTATGGTACGCGGCAATATCCAGTCCACGGTGAAATCAGTTGAGATCGATGGCCAGAACGTTGATATTAATACCAGTGGTTATTTTAGCGTTCCTTACTACATGCCGTTACCCGGCAAGTATCACATATCGCTCACCGCCACTTCGATAACCGGAGAAAAAGAGACCGTGGTACTTGCTGTGATGCGGCTGGCCAGCTTTGGCGATGTCGGCCAGGGCAGTTTTGCTTACCAGGCTATTCAGAACCTGACAACCCTGGGCTGCCTTCCTGATGCCGTTAAAGAAGACCTTCAGCCTGCCGCCAAGGTTACCAGGGCAGAATTAGCGGAACTGTTGTTAAAGCTGAAAAAAGCAGCTGAGGGCGAAGTTCTTCCTGCGACGGGCGAGGCTTCTGCTTATTTGGAAGAAGCTGTGAACCTGGGTTTGCTTTCTTTAGCTCCCGGAAAAACCGATCGCTCAGATAGCGCGCGTCTGATCAGCAGAGAAGAGGTCATTGGCGCTCTGGTCAAACTGGAAAAAGGCAGCGCCACCTTACCCTTAGTGATCAACCCCCCTTTTCTGGATGTTAAGCCATCTGGCTGGGCCGCTCCCTATATCGCCCAGGCCAAACTGGATGGCTGGTTAGACTATAGACAAAAACTGGAATTCGACCCCAAGGAAAGTATCACCAGGGCTGAACTGTATTATTTACTGAACAAAACCACCCTGGCGAAAGAGCAGACCTTGAAGGCCCTGGATTGGCAGGATGATTTTCTGCTTAAAGATATCGGCAAGGCTAACCAGCAAAAACTGATCTCTATGGATGTCCAGCGCGTAGATATCGAAAGTGTGCTCCGCGGCGTGGCGGCGGAAACCGGTTACAATATCGTGGCCAGCCGGGAGGTAACCGGAAAAGTTACCGCCAAGTTCACCAACATTGA
>JBAZXJ010000195.1:0-3679 GCA_041659865.1 Candidatus Margulisiibacteriota bacterium
AGGGAGATGGCAACGTTGGTATCGGAACGACAGCGCCCGATTCCAAACTTCATGTGTTGAGCAATTATGGTGGAGTTTCTGATCTGCACCAGGCTCATTATCAGATGGTGGATGGTGGGGTGAACTCGGATGTGATCCTAAACAGGAAGAATGCTGCTGGCGGGTACGAAAATATCGCACTGATCGACGCTAAATCAGCAGGTACTTCGAAATTATATGTACGGGCGGATGGCAATGTCGGCGTCGGTACCAGTACTCCAGCGGCGAAACTGGATGTTAACGGCAACGTCTCGGTCAACGGAACGATCAAAAGCCAGGGCTTGGCGTCAGATGGAATAGCGATCGATCTGACCGGGATAACAGCCGGTAACTGGTATACGATCGATGAATATAATTTTAATGGTTTTACCGGGTTCGTAACGCTTTTCCTTTACCCTGGAGATCCTTATCAGCCTTATGGCTATCAGGTCCAGGATACAGCTTTTGTGGCCATGATCGGCTGTAATAATTCCACGCAATATGCTGGGGTCAGGGCAAAAAGTATCATTGGTAATACAGTAAGCGATGAAATACCGGTGATCGAGTCTTATCATACTGCACCATCAGCAGGTTCATATAACACCAGAATGAGGTTCTATACAAATGACATTGGTCTTGGTACCAGTAACCCGACGAATCTGCAAATAAAGGTCGATCATGTCGTAGGTATAATGGCGCATACTCCTGTTCTATACTTAAAGAGAATATAAACGATCAGCAAAGGGATATCATTTGAGAGGGCCGCGGCGACGCGGCCCTTGGCTTTTCTTGACTTTTAAGGGGTAGCCCGATATTGTTTTTCACCTATGCCAGCCAATCTATTCCTGCTTTTCGGTACCGAAGGCGTTCTCATCAGCGAAGAACTCGGTAAGCTAAAGACCAAACATGGCCTCGATGAGCTCAATATAGATGTAATAGAAGGAGCATCGGCCGAGATCAACGACCTGGCCCAGGCGCTGCAGTCCGCTCCTATGCTTTTCTCTATGGGCAAAAAAATGGTCCTGATCAAGGACTATCCCTTGTTCCGCACGGTCAAAAAGGCCGCGGAAGATGAGGAGGAGGAAACTGATGAGCAGGACGAAAAAACCAACAATACTGAAAAGACCATCGAGCAGCTGATCGAACTTCTGACGAATATCCCCGACGATATCATCGCGGTCTTTACCTATCTGGAAAGCGCTGAATACGGCAGTTCGCGCAAGGTTGACAAACGCAAGAAACTGTTCAAGGCTATCCAGAAACTGGGCGAGGTCCGTGAATTCAGCAACTTTGAGGACCGCGACAAGGGCAAGCTAATGGACTGGATCCGGGAGCGGGTCCGGCTTGAGGGCAAGGCGATCAGCCCTGACGCGGCCATTATGTTAAGCGAGACCGCGGGGAATCATTTGAGCCTTTTGAGCGGTGAGATCAATAAACTGGTCACCTATATCGGGGACAGACCTGCGATCGGCCCTGAAGATGTGCTCTTGATGGCCAGCAGCGGGCAGGCCGCCGCTTTCGCCCTGATCAACGCCCTGCGCGACCGCAAGGCCGCCCCGGCCATGAAGGCCTTAAAAAGGATGCTCTACGATGGTGAGAATGAAGTTGCCTTGCTGATGCGTATCGCTAACCAGTTCCGCACCATGCTTTTGGCCAAGTCCCTCCAGCAGAAAAAACTGTCCCAAAACGAGATAGCCGCCCAGATCGGGGCTAATCCATATATGCTGGGCAAGATGTTGCCTGCTTTGCAAAAATTCACCCTGCAGGAACTGCTCGAGATCATGCAGATCATCGCCGAAGCCGACTACCGCTTTAAGAGCGGTCAGATGGGTAAAGAGGTCCTTTTGGAGATGCTGATCGTGGATATTTGCGGGGGGACCAAGGGTAGCCTGCTTCTGGAGAGTGTGGTAAACTAGCGCCAGCTTTTTTTCAGCAAAGGGGAGAGCATTGTTCAAGAAAGTATTGATCGCCAACCGCGGTGAAATAGCCGTAAGAATAATCCGGGCCTGCCATGAATTGGGCATAGCCTGTGTCGTGGTCTATTCCGAAGCTGATCGAGATACCCTGGCGGTAAAATTGGCCGACGAAGCCTTCTGTATCGGCCCAGCGCCTAGCGCCAAAAGCTATCTTAACGTTAAGAGCCTGATCAGCGTGGCCGAAGTTACCGGCGCCGACGCGATCCATCCCGGCTACGGCTTCCTTTCCGAGAACTCCAACTTTGCCGAG
The DNA here is from genome assembly GCA_041659865.1 of Candidatus Margulisiibacteriota bacterium. GTDB lineage: Bacteria > Margulisbacteria > JBAZXJ01 > JBAZXJ01 > JBAZXJ01 > JBAZXJ01. Next base: position 2,245 of record JBAZXJ010000195.1, read on the forward strand.
GTCTGCGAAGAGCATGGTATTACTTTTATCGGCCCGCCACCTGCCGTGATCCATAAGATGGGCGACAAGGCCATGGCCAAAAAGACCATGATCGAGGCCAAGGTCCCGGTCATCCCCGGCTCCAAGGGCAAGATCGAATCCAGCAAGGACGTGACCAAGATCATCAAGCAGATGGGCGGTTTCCCCCTGATCGTTAAAGCTTCGGCTGGCGGTGGCGGGCGCGGGATGCGGATTGTGCAAAATGAAGAAGAGCTCGACGGTTTGATCTCGGTGGCCAGAATGGAAGCTGAAAAATCTTTTGGCAATCCGGAAGTTTATATCGAAAAATATATCGAGAACCCGCGCCATGTGGAAGTCCAGATCATGGCCGATAAATACGGCAACGTGGTCCATCTGGGCGAAAGGGATTGTTCGATCCAGCGCCGTCATCAAAAGCTGATCGAGGAATCGCCTTGCAGTGTATTAAGCAAGAAACAAAGGACCGAGATCGGCCAGATCGCGGTCAAAGCGGCCAAGGCGGTCGGCTATGTCGGCGCAGGTACGATCGAATTTTTATTGACCCCGGACAAGAAGTTCTATTTCATGGAAATGAATACCCGGATCCAAGTAGAACATTGTGTTACCGAGATGGTGACCGGTTTTGACCTGGTCAAGGAACAGATCCTGGTCGCCGCCGGTAACAAGCTAAGTATCAAACAGAAGAACATCAATTTTAACGGTCATGCCATTGAATTTCGCATCAACGCCGAGGATCCGGACAAGAACTTCATGCCTTGTCCCGGAACCCTTGAGCTATACCTCCCGCCAGGCGGCCCAGGGGTCAGGGTCGACAGCCATGTTTATCAGGGCTATACCATACCGCCGACCTACGATTCATTAGTGGCGAAGGTGATCGTCTGGGGCCGTAACCGCAAGGAAGCTATCGATCGAGGTACGCGTGCTTTAAATGAACTCGTGATCGAGGGTATCAAGACAACTACGCCGTTCCATTTGAAAGTCTTGAATAACGCCTTTTTCCGCAAGGGCGATATCGCAACGAATTTTATCCAACGGCGGATCGACGAAAATGGGTAAACGCTCGACCAGCCGCCGCCTCGCCATGCAGATCATCTATCAGATGGAATTCTCCAATATTTCCCTGGAAGACGCCTGCGGAGCTGCTTTGAGCAATGTGGAATATATCGATGAAACCAAGGAATTTTCTTGCGACCTGGCGGCCAAGACCTGGGAACATAAAGCCGAACTGGACCAGCTGATCGAGAAATATTCCAAAGGCTGGAAACTGGAAAGAATTAACGTTATCGACAAGAGTATCCTGCGTCTGGCGCTTTACGAACTGCTCTATTCCAAGGATCTGCCCAAAAATATCGTGATCGACGAAGCCGTGGAACTGGCCAAAAAATACTCCGACCCGGAAGCGAGCAAGTTCGTCAAC
>JBAZXJ010000196.1:0-3669 GCA_041659865.1 Candidatus Margulisiibacteriota bacterium
GTATTATCCCGTACCGCGGGGCTTGGGTTGAATTTGAGTTTGACATCAACAACGCCCTGTTTGTGCGCATCAATAAAAAGCGCAAATTCCCGGTCACTACGTTCTTGCGGGTACTGGGATATGAAACCGACGAAAAGATCCTCAACCTGTTCTATGAACATGAAGAGATCAAGGTCAGGGATTCCCAGGAGAGCCGGGACCGACTGGTCGGCAGCTATCTGGCCAGTGATGTGGTCAACCCCAAGACCGGCGAGATCCTGCTCGACGCGGCGAAAGAAATAACCAAAGAACTCTACGATGTCTTGATGAAGGAGAAAGTTGATAAAGTCAAGATCGTCAAGATCGATCCCCTGATCAATAATGTCACCATTCTTAATACCATCAAAAAAGACCCGATCAAATCCAACCGCGATGTCGCTATGGAAATTTTCAAAAAACTGCGTCCGTTTGATTTTCTCGGGACTGAAATGGCCCAGAATTACCTGCAGGAACTACTATTTACCAATCCCAAGAAGTATGACCTGGGTAAAGTCGGCCGTTATAAGCTGAATAAAAAATTGCACCTGGATATCGCTGATACCAAACGTACGCTGACCGTGCAGGATATCATCGAAACGATCAAGTATGTCATTGACCTGAATAACGGTATCTCCGAGCTGAAAGACAGCCATGGCAAGATCATTGCCCGGAGAATTATTGACGATATCGACCATTTAGGCAACCGGCGTATCCGTTCGGTAGGCGAGCTCCTGGAGAACCAGATCCGCATCGGCCTGTCCCATATGGAACGGCTGGTCCGGGAGAAAATGAATATCAAAGACCTGGAAAATATTACTCCGCGCGACCTGATCAATACGTCACCCATTGTAGCTGTGATCAGGAAATTTTATGGTTCCAGCCAGTTATCCCAGTTCATGGATCAGACCAATCCCCTGGCAGAACTGACCCATAAGCGCCGGTTGAGCGCCCTCGGGCCTGGCGGCTTGAATAGGAAACGCGCCGGATTCGAAGTCCGCGACGTGCACCCGACCCATTACGGCCGGATCTGCCCGATCGAAACCCCGGAAGGGCCGAACATCGGTTTGATCACCTCGCTTTCCACGTATGCGAAGGTCAATGAATACGGATTTTTGGAAACGCCTTACCGTAAAGTGAAAGACGGTAAAGCGACAAATGATATAGAGTATTTTACCGCTGATGATGAAGATGAAGTGGTAGTGGCTCAGGCTAATACCCTGATGGAAGAAAAAACCGGCAAGATTCTGGATTCGCAAGTGCTGACCAGGCTCCGCGATTTCTTCCCGCTATTGCCGCCCAGCGAGATCGCTTATATGGACGTTTCGCCGAAGCAGCTGGTCAGTATTGCCGCGGCGCTGATCCCGTTCCTGGAACATGATGACGCGAACCGCGCATTGATGGGTTCCAACATGCAACGGCAAGCTGTTCCTCTCTTATTCCCGGAAAGGCCGTTCGTCGGCACCGGCATGGAGCAGAAAATAGCCGTAGACAGCGGTGCCGTGATCTTAGCCAAGCGTGATGGCATTGTCCGTTTTGCCGATAGTGAAAAGATAATCATCTGGGATGAAACCAGCGGCAAGAGCAGGAACAGTGACAACAACAGCGATATTGATATCTACTATTTGAAAAAGTTTATACGCACCAACCAGGACACCTGTGTTAACCAGAGGCCGATAGTGCAGGCTGGTGACCGGGTCAGCAAAGGCACGATCATTGCTGATGGCGCCGCGACTGATGGCGGAGACCTGGCATTGGGACGCAACCTGCTGGTAGGATTTATGACCTGGGAGGGTTATAATTTCGAAGACGCTATCCTGATCAACGAACGGTTGCTCAAGGAAGATGTCTTTACCAGTATGCATATTACTGAATTTGAGATCGAAGCCCGTGACCTGAAACTGCGCGCCGAAGAAATTACCCGGGATATTCCCAATGTTGGAGAAGATACCCTGCGTAACCTTGATGAGGGCGGAATTATCCGTATCGGCGCTGAAGTCAGGCCCGGAGATATACTGGTAGGCAAAGTGACCCCCAAGGGAGAAACCCAGGTAACTCCGGAAGAAAGGCTGTTACGGGTGATCTTCGGTGAAAAAGCTGAAGAGGTTCGCGATGCCAGCTTATATGTGCCGCCCGGAGTGGATGGCAAGGTCATCGGCGTAAAAGTATTTTCCCGCAAGGAAAAAGGCCGGACCAAAGCCACTGAAAAGAAAGAAATAGAGCGCATCAATAAGGAATTCCAGGCTGCCGTCTCCAAGATCAAGAGTGATGCCAAGAAAGAACAGGAGAGGGTGAAGAATGAATTGGCCGCAGCGTTAAAAGGACAGTCCAAAGGCGCCTCCAAGCTGAAAGCCGAAGCTAAGGAAAAGAGCGAATTCTTTGACCGCATGACCCTGATCATGATCGAACAGGCCCGGCGCGAAAAGAATATGGCCATCGACCGGTATAAAAAAGGCGATGAGCTGTCAGTAGAAGTCAATAAACTGGTTAAAGTATATATAGCTTCCAAGAGAAGGATCTCGGTAGGCGATAAAGTGGCCGGCCGGCACGGTAACAAAGGTGTTATTTCCAAAGTGTTACCGGCTGAAGATATGCCGTACCTGGCTGACGGAACGCCCCTGGATATTATTTTGAATCCATTGAGCGTGCCTTCACGTATGAACATCGGGCAGATCATGGAAGCAGAACTTGGCTGGGCCGCCAGCAAGCTTGACTGTGTAGCCGTAACCCCGGTATTTGACGGTGCCAAGGAAACAGAGATACAGGATATGCTGCAAAAAGCCGGCTTACCGCGTGACTCCAGAGTGACGCTCTATGACGGCCGGACCGGTGAAACATTCCATGAAAAAGTAACCGTAGGATATACCTATATATTGAAACTGGCGCACTTGGTCGATGATAAGATGCATGCCCGTTCGATCGGACCGTACGCTCTTATCACCCGTCAGCCTCTTGGCGGCAAGGCCCAATTCGGTGGACAACGTTTCGGTGAAATGGAAGTCTGGGCCATCGAGGGATATGGTGCTGCTTACACGTTGCAGGAATTCCTGACCGTGAAGAGCGATGATATCAGCGGCCGTACCAGGATGTACGAGGCGATCATTAAAGGTGAAACACCGCCTCCGCCGGGTACTCCGGAATCATTCAAGGTCCTGATCAAAGAATTACAGGGATTAGGCCTGAATGTCGAATTGCTGAAAAAGTAACTAGGTAATGATTTATAGTATTTAGCTTGACTGAGCACTGATAACTGATCGCTGTTCGCTGATAAAAGGAGGACAACGTCCTTGTCCAAGAAAGATAAAGAACCCAAAGTAAAAAAAGTATCGCTGAAGCAGTCTAAAGACAAAGGCATGCTGCTAAACTATGATAATTTTGACGCCATGAAGGTCAGTTTGGCTTCTCCCGACCAGATCCGGACGTGGAGCTATGGGGAAGTGAAAAAGGCCGAGACCATTAATTACCGCACCTTTAAACCCGAGCGTGACGGTCTTTTCTGTGAGAAGATCTTCGGCCCGGTACGTGACTGGGAATGTTCCTGCGGAAAATATAAATGGGTCAAGCATAAAGGCGTCATCTGCGATCGTTGCGGCGTGGAAGTGACTGAATCAAAGGTCCGGCGCGATCATATGGGCCATATTGAGCTGTCAGTAC
>JBAZXJ010000197.1:0-3650 GCA_041659865.1 Candidatus Margulisiibacteriota bacterium
CTTGTTTAGTAGAGCCTGCAAAAGGTCAAGCGTCTTGGCCGCAAAGAGGTCTATCTCGGTCTCGTCGGCAGAGGTCAGTGGTTGAAAATCAGCATTTTTTAAAAGGGCGTCTTTCCAGATATTAACGATCTGCTTTCTTTGAGGGCCAAGCATATCGCGTAAGGTCAGAGGCAAAGGCAGGTTATAGGCCACGTCGCTGTCTCACGATCTCGTACATTACGATCGCTGCGGCAACCGAAGCGTTAAGCGAAGAGATGGTCCCATACATTGGGATACTGGCTACAAAATCACAATTCTCTTTGGTCAACCGGGCCAGGCCGTTGCCCTCACTGCCGATGACCAGGCCAAGACGGCACTTATAGTCTATTTTTGTATACGCAGAAGACCCGCTGGCTTCGATACCGACGATCCAGAAGCCGTTGTCTTTTAGCTCTAAAATGGCCTGGTTAATATTGCTGACCCAGGTGATCGGGACGATATCGGCAGCACCGGTCGAGGTCTTGCGCACTACGTCGGTGATCCCAGCCGCGCGTTTTTTCGGCAGGATAACAGCATCAACGCCGACGGCTTCGGCGGTCCGCAGGATAGCGCCAAGATTGCGCGGATCCTCCAGTCCGTCCAGCAAGAGCAGTAACGGCTGTTTTTTATCTTTTAGCTCTTCAATTACTTCATGAAGATCTTTGTGCATCTAGCAATCCTTGCCGTATTATTTTAAAAGCTTTTTTTGCGTCCTTCATTTTTAAGATCAAGGGCGGAGCCAGCCGAACGACCTGGTCGTGCAGGCCGCAGCTGATCAGGATCACTTTCTGCTGCAGGCAAAGCTCCAGGACCTTTTTGACCTGCTCATTGCTCTCCAGCTCCAGCCCGATCATCAACCCCAGTCCGCGCACGTCTTTCAGGATACGGCATTTTTTCATTGATTTAGTAAAACTTTCCAGCAGATACCGGCCAACCTCGGTAGTATTTTCGAGGAGCTTTTCTTCTTCCACAACGGCCAAAGTGGCCAAGCCGGCAGCGCAACAGACCGGATTGCCCGTAAAGGTTCCCCCATGGGCGCTTGGTTTCCACTGGTCCATGATGCTGGCGTCAGCGATTATCGCTCCTAAAGGCATTCCAGAAGCGATGCCCTTGGCTAGCACGAGTATATCCGGCTTAAGATCGTAATGTTCGTAAGCGAACCACTTCCCGGTCCGGCCCAAGCCGCACTGGACCTCATCGAAGATCAGCATAATATTATTGGCGCTGCAGAAATTCCGCAGTCCTTGCAAGAACTCTTTGGAACACGGGAGATATCCGCCCTCGCCCTGTACCGGTTCGATCAGCAAGGCTGCTGTTCTGGAGGGGTCGATGCTCTTAAGCGCATCAAGCTCCTTAGGCAATATCGTTACATCGGGCAATAATGGTGCGTAGCCCTCAAGATACTTTGCCTTGGAGCTGGTCAGCGATAGCGCGCCAAAGGTCCGGCCGTGAAACCCGCCAGCAAAAGCGACCAGGCCAGGCTTGTGCGTAACATAACGCGCCAGCTTGACGGCTCCCTCGATCGCCTCACTGCCGCTGTTGGAAAAGAAGGTCTTGGCTTGTGGAAAGCAGGTTATCTGCGCCAGCTTTTCGGCCAGCTCCACATTCGCTTCGTAATAGACGATACCAGCGCAAGCATGGATCAGCTTTTTCGCCTGTTGGCTGATCGCCTTAACTACCTTGGGGTGGCTGTGGCCGGTCAGAGCAACGGCGATACCGGCAGCGAGATCAAGGTATTTATTGCCCTGTTCATCGAACAGGTAAACGCCTTTGCCGTGAGTTACCGGCAGTTCTGTGTAGTGACCAAGCGCGGGAGACATGACCTTTTTGGCCCGTTCCACCAGGTTTTTCATCATTTTTCATCAGCTCCTGCTTGCAGAATAACACTATCGATAAAAAAAATGCAAATATTGGCAGGGCTGTACGATAGATATAGAGGAAAACGTCGGAGCAAGGGAAAACATGCGCAAAAAAGTCATTGACTATCAGGAACAGAACACAGAGAGAATGGCGGTCCTCTGGACAGAAGCTTTTTCAAACTTGTTCCATTACAACCTGCCCCTATCCGGCCCACTGATCAAAGACGTTGCCAACAGCGTTTTGGAACAAATTAAACAGCTTGCCGCAAGCCCTGCCAGAAGACTAGATCTAGCGGATGCCTTTAGACAGAAGCTTATATTCCTAAGTAAGACCATCTATGGAACAGAAGAAAACGATCCCTGCCAAGATACACCAACGATACTTGAGCTGGTGAACAAATTCAGCGGAAGCAGAGCAGGCCGAGGCCAGCTTGATAAAAAAATGGTAGAGAAAGAAGCTTTAGAGGAAGCATATTTTGACGTTATCTTGAACGAAGTGGTCCTGCTTGCCGTCAAGAACCTGATCACCAGCAAACAGCGCGCTCCTTTTAGGGGCGAAACTTTGAACGGACAGTTACCGAACAATGACGACAAACAGCAAATGATCACAAGGTTCGAACGAACAGCAGAAGAATTCAGGAGGAAGGACCCTCGCCACAGAGAGCTCTGCCAAACCATTATGAGTATCCGCAATGGTGACGCTGAGGAGTCGAATGAACACGCCAACCGGATGGAGAAACTAATGACGATGCTCTTGAAAGAACCGGCAGTTCACGATACAAAGGCTTTGGCGGAGTTGTTGAGAATGGCCTTGGCCCAGGCGCTGGTAGATCACGCCGAGATCCTGATCGCTTCTGATCCGACAGAAGCAGATTACTTACACGCTGAAGAGATCAACACGGTTCTGGCCAAAGAAATGCCGGGAAGACCAAACTAAGGAGGAAGATATGCAAAGAAAAATAATTTTGGACAGGGAAGATAAAGATAGTACGGTGAATGTAGAAACTGAATCCAGTACGTTCAGCATTCTGGAACAGTACGGTACGGAAGAAGACCGGAAAAACAATGCAGACATGGACCCCCAGCGTGGGTATATGACCAGATTCCGTGATGCAGTAATAAAATTCTTAGTCGGAAAATAACCGGCCTAAACCGCGCCGCTATTCTTCCTCTTTGACCTCTGCCTGCTTGCCTAACGGATGCGCCTTGTCATAAACTTGCTGCAACCTCCCCTTCGTAACATGAGTATAGATCTGAGTGGTAGATAAACTGCTGTGACCAAGAAGCTCTTGCACGACCTTTAGATCCGCCCCGCCATTAAGCAGATGCGTGGCGAAGGTGTGGCGGAATTGATGAGGCGTTATGTGCTGTTTCTGCAAGATCCTTTGAATAGAACGCGTTGTTAAACGCCCTCCCCTTTTGTTCAAGAAAAGCGCCTTGTTATTTTTCTGGACCCGGTCTTCCTGAATATATTTTTTTAAGGCGGTCTTGGCTGGAGCGCCGATCAGAACGATCCTTTCCTTGCTGCCCTTTCCCGTTACCCTGATCTCCCCGGAACCCCAATCTATATCGCCAAGATTTACGCTGATAACTTCACTAATTCTTAATCCGGAAGCATAGAGCAGTTCAAAGATGGCCCGCTCACGCAAGGCCGCGGTATTGTCCAAAAACCTGGCGGCCTCAACATTGCTCATGAAGTGCGGCAGTTTTTTATCCAGCTTGGGCGTGGAGATATATTCCCACGGATTAGCATCGACCTTGTCGAAGCGCTGG
>JBAZXJ010000198.1:0-3638 GCA_041659865.1 Candidatus Margulisiibacteriota bacterium
TTGGTCCTGCCCGCCGCCGCCGCGCGCAATCTTTCGAGTAACATACGAAGTTATACGATATGGGCTATAGTATTGAGCATGATCTCGGTGGTGATCGGGCTGGCCGTGTCCTTTTATCTGGGAACGGCATCAGGGGCGACGATCGTCTTGTTCTCTGCAGGGTTTTATATTTTATCGTTGTTTTTTGGCAATATATTTAAAAAATAGGGGAAAACAGTTTGCTAAGGAATATACTATTGCTCATCGCAGGCTGCGGTCTCCTGATCGGCTTGACCGCTTGCAAGAGCGGTCTCAACGCAAGACAAGGAGCAGCTAACGAAAAAATGAACACGATATCAACGGCTGTAATGTTTAAAGACTTCTATTACGCTCCCTACAAGGTCCATTGTTATCTAATCGCCCAAAACGGGGAAGGGGTCATCGTTGATGCCGGCGGTTGTGACGAAGAGATCACGGCGCTGGTCAGACAGAACAATTTAAATATTAAATATATCATTCTGACCCATGGCCATCGCGACCACGTTGAGCAAGCTCAGAAGTTGAAAGCCAGACTTGGGGCAGAGATCGTGCTAAACAAAGCAGATCAGGAGTTGTACAAGGAAACTTCAGCGCAGGTCCCGGATATTTTGCTCAGTGGAGCACAGGATCATGAGCTGGGCGGTATGAAGATCATGATCTTGCCGGTCCCGGGGCATACTTTGGGATCTCAGATTGTTATGATCGGCGACCTGATTTTTTTGGGAGATACCCCGGTCAATGATCTTTTAGCTGGTAGTAAAGAATCGGTCAAGTCGTATTTGGATAAATTGTTGCCCCTGCCAGAGCAGATAACCGCCTACCCTGGGCATGGCGATAAGCTAGAGCTTAAAATATGAAAAAACACCCCTTGGTATCTTGTTAGGAATTGTCGCGGGATCCAGGCCGTGGTCCCGACGTTCTTGCAGGGCTGGCCTGGGCTGCGGACCTGTCTCTTTTTCTATGTGGGTCAATGCCGGATGTATATTGCGGCGATCGATCTAAAGATAACCCCTGTTCATTTAAGTTGTATTCAAAGGAAAAAATCCAAATCATGGCGCAGCCATACCACAAACTTTGTGCCTTCTGCTTTCTTGCCAATTTACCCCCAAAAGGGCTATCATCATATCTCTAAAAGTCGGACGGGATGGCCCAAGGCCGGAAAGGTTTGGAAGATGAGAACGAAGAGGGGTTTATTGGTCGTATTAGCGGTTAGTTTGGTCTCGAGCGCGCTGTTCGCGGATGTGATCTTTCAGGAGACCTCCAAGACCGAAGGCGGGGCGATGTCCCAGCCGATGAACATCAGCAAGGTCTTTATCAGCGGCGACAAGTACCGTTCCCAGAAGAAGATGAACATGTCGGCCGAGGATATGGCCAAGCAGATGAAGACCCAGCAGCAGTTACAAGGCGTTAACCAGAAAGAAATGAACAAGCTGGCCACTGCCGGCCGGCCAAAATATCCGGCCAAGATCCTGACCCTTAGCGAATGGATGGCTTATCCCGAGAACAAGACCTATCTGGCCGTGATCGAAAAGGAAAAAGTCGAACCGGAGATCAGGGATATGTATTACCAGGAAGTCGATGCTGGTCTTAAGGCCAAGTTCCGCGATGAGATGGCCGATGCCATGGCCGAAGGTCAGGGGCTGGAGGCCATGTTCGCCTCCAAGCTTAGCTATGATGAATGGCTTAGGCTCAAGATCATCAAAGAAGCTCTGGACAAGGGTAAGAACTATGATCCCCAAAACCAGTTCGGCAGCTCAACCCCCCCGCTGCCGTTGGCCCAGATCGATAAGGTCTCCGATGCTAATTCCAAAGAATATAAACTGCTGAAAGCTCAATACGATAAAGATGCCACGGTACGCGCGGAATATGCCAAACTAAAAGAGGGTGCCGCTGAAGCTAAAAAGATGGTCGGTAAACTAGGTGACAAAATGGCCGACAAGATCAGTGAAGAAATGGGCGACCTGCAGATGAGCGTCCAGCTGGTGCGTATCGATGAGGGCAAGATCTTTGAAATATTACCGCCCAAGGATGGCAAGAAGGATGCTACAGCCGAGGACCTGACCTATAAAGAGAAGGCTTTGGACGAGGTCAAGGCCGATATCGCCAAACGCCAGGAAAAAATGGACGAGTCCAGCGCTAAAATGAAGGCTAATCCAAAGTATGCCCAGTTCGCTGCGCAAATGGCTCCCAAAGTTTCCAAAATCGGCAAGGAAAAGATCGATGGTATCGATACTGAACATTGGAAAGTTGTTGCCGGTTCGACCGAACATGACTATTGGGTCGCAGCGAAGGTGCCGGGGCTAGAGGAGATCAAAGCTTTTGACAACAAGCTCAAAGAGACCATTGGTGACGGCCGCAAGGCTTTAAACATGGCTCTGGGCGGGATGCCTGATATGGGCTCGATGATGGGTTCTATGGGCGCCTCTGAGGAGTTACAGACCGCTTTAAGCGATATTGAAGCCAAGGGTTTGGTCATGAAGCACGTGACCAGACAGAAGAACGCCTCGATGAGCAGTCAGGCCATGGTCTCCAATCAGCAGACTGCAGTGGCCGGTGTAGGTGATATCGGCGCGGCCAACCAGGCGGCCATGGTGGCGAAAAGGAAGGGTATGGGCTCCAGTGACCCGATGGCCATGATGAAAATGATGCAGGGTGGTACCGGGCAGGCCGCTGCCGAGATGGGCGCCAAGGCAGAAGAGAACGCCAAGAACATCAAGCCCAAGACGGGCGATATGGAAGATATGGTAACGACCACAGAATTGAGGGTCTTGAGTACTGACAAGATCCCTGACGCGGCCTTTGAAGTGCCGGCGGGTGCCCAGAAAATATAATGCGTTCTTTGCTGAACATAAGAAGAAGCCTGATCTTTATGATCGGGCTTTTTCTGTTCTTTACCAGCGCTATATCCGCCGAGACCTTGTCCTTGGCTAATACTAATGATGAACTGCTCAAAGCTTTCGACCAGATGCTGGACGATCCCTACTTTGAGCGCTTTACCGGTCTGAAGATCATCGCCAAGGACAGTTATACCCTGGACAATGCCGAAAAGGTCCTGGGCGGGACCCAATCCTTCACTTTTACCAGGACGGTGCGGACCACGACCGTGAAAACCAATGTCGATAAGACCACGACCACTTTGGCCAGCGGCCGGGAAGTAGAGAAGACCACCACGACCAGGGAGACCAGTACCCAGCAGGGATCAGATGAACTTAATGTTGCCTATCTGCCGACGCTGACCTTGCCGAACAAAGAAGGCGGGATGCGCAATATCGAACTGGACTGTGATTTCGGCGACCTTGGCCAGCGTCCTGAAGCAGGCGCGAGTTTCGGCCAGATCCTGGGGGCGATGATGACTGGCATCGGCAAAGGCATGGTCCAGGGTTTGTCCGGCGGGTCAGAGTTTTCTGACTCTAAAACCACCTGGTCGCCGTTCAATCCGGAGGCCTATGCTAACTGGCTTAGGAGTGACTGGATGGTCTGGCGCTTTAAGATGTTCCTCGCTGGCGAAGAGGATAGTTTAGACAAGGGCATGACACTTTATGGAGAGGGTAATTATGAAGAAGCCTTGCCGATCTTCGAGAAACTGGCCGATAATTTTCCGATCAGCAAAAAAAGGAACA
>JBAZXJ010000199.1:0-3623 GCA_041659865.1 Candidatus Margulisiibacteriota bacterium
ATTAGTAATTATCCAGACGGTCAAAAGCCTGATCGATCTGCTCTACGATAGCATGGATCGAAGAAGTAACCTTGTCGTACCTGGTCCTTTTGGTCGTGATCAGAGAAATGATCCCGGCCGGCCGGTCATGATAATTATATCTGGTAACTATCACGCTGCAGTCAGCAAGCTTAGGGGTATTGCTCTCGGCGCCGATCCTCAGCATTGAAGTTTCTTCGCCTAGTTCTTCGTTGAGCATATCGATCAGTTTTTGTTTCTCTTCCAGCGCATCCAGGACATTTCGGATCTTGCCGACGTCATTAAAATCTGGCCGATGGATCAGCTGGGTGGTGCCTGAAGCATAGATCTCCGATCGGTCAGGAGAGGTTATCATGGTTGAACACTCCAGCAGATCGGACACGAATCGAACCGTTTTCTGCAGTATATGTGAGACGCTCTGGCTTAAAAATCGGTATTCGTCCTCGATCTTTTGTTGTTCGGATTTATTCAGGTTATAGACCTGCATCAGGCGGTCGACATAGAAACGATAACCTTTGTCCGTGGGCACACGGCCGGCTGAGGTATGGGGCTGGTATAAATAGCCGTTCTCTTCCAGCCATAACATTTCCGCACGTACCGTAGCCGGGGAGACGCCAAGGTCATAATTTTCGGTTATAGTTTTGGACGCAGTAGGTTCGGCGCATTCAATATAATTATGAATGACCGCCAAGAGGACCTGTTGCTGTCTAGGATTGATATTCACATTAGCAGTCTATAGCGACGAGTGCTAAAATGTCAAGATGATATTTGTAATATAGCGCCAGGTGAAAAATATAACGACCAGAAGAATAATATTGACCAAAAGTAATTTTGAGAAGATAAAAGCAAATATTTTGGGCAAGAAAGAGGCCCCTCCAGGTTGTCCTGTGAAATTAGCTGCCAGCTGAAGGGCCTTGACCAACTTTTCCTCAGCACTGCCAAAGTATCCTTTAAGCGTAACATTTTTCCAGGGGTACGAGATAGTTATCCTGGCGCAGCCATCTTTATCCTGACCGTAATCCAACGCCGATATCTTCGGCAGATCAAATTGCCAAAAAGCGTCATCTCCGGAGAGAACGAGGTGGCTGTCGGTAAGTACCAGCCAATTGAACAACGGCGACTGCAGATCAGCCCGATAATGATCAGGCAGTTTGACCGCAGCCAACAGCGTTTCCTGAAAGCGAAAATTTTTCAGGACACTGGCCAGATCGAAAGACGGTTCGATCAAGGAGGCGCTGGCTATCATTTTTGCTTGGCAGCAGCTTCTTCGATCTTCTGCTTTTTCAAACGTTCTACCGTTAATTCTTCAAGCTTTGCTTCGCTGGAGGCCTTGATCTCCTCAAAAGCTTTTTTCAGTTCATTATGGATCAGGATACTTTCCTTGGCCTGGTCTCTGGCGATCAGGAACTGTTCCTTGGCCAGACGGAAGTTCCTGTCTTTCTCTCCGGCGGATTTGTTCTCTTCCGCCTGCTTGCCTTGGCGAATATAGGCGCGGCCACGGGCCAGATTCACAAGACTATTCTTGGTCTGCGGATTTAATTCCTGGATAGTTTCAGCCTGCTTATAAGCGATCAGAGCGTCATCAATTTTTCCTGTGCGAGAATATAAGTCACCAATGAAGAGGTATGGGATATAGCTGCGTGGATTCTCCGTAGCTAATTTTCTGTATTTGTATACAGCCTCATCAAATTTGCCTTGAGATTGGAGCTGGTAAGCCAGATGAGTATCTGACAAGACCTTGATCTCAGACTTCTGACGGATATCCTTGAGCAAGTCGTTGATGGCTTGGCTCTTTTTTCTGTCCAGCAGTTCTTTGCGATAGGCGGTCGCATCAATATTTGGCGGGAGATCTGTCTTCTTGAAATCGAACAATTTGATGATATGGTAGCCGTATGTTGTCTTGACCGGTTCCGGATAGATCTGACCAGGGTTCAAGGTAAAAGCTGCTGTTTCAAACTCCGGGACCATCATGCCCGCAGAGAACCAGCCCACATCTCCGCCCTTCTTGGCGGAGTAGGTATCCGCTGAATTCTGTTCAGCCAGCTTGGCAAAGTCAGCTCCTGCTTGTGCCTGTGCTAACATCTCCTTGGCTTTTTGCAAGGCTTTTGCGTCATCAGGATCTGTGATCAAGATATGGCTGGCTTTCAGCTGGGTCAGAGAACGCTCCAGGTCCTCGTCGGAGATGGCAATACCGCCTTCATGATTACGGATGAATTTTGTCACGGCGATCTCGTTGCGGATGTCATCACGAAAACGGTTAAAAGGATAACCTTGATCCTTTAGATACTTTTTCAGATCACCAATGGAAAGCTTGTTGGCATCAGCGATCGCCTTGATCTGGCCGTTAACTTCCGAACCGCTGGCGCTGACTTTTTCTGCTTTGGCCTTCATCACGGTCAGTTCGTATTCGATGGTCTGCATCAAGGCCTGGTACTGAAGCGCGGCCATTGTATAGGGGTCGACTTCTTCTCCGCTAGCCTGAACATTGTTCAGATACTGACGGAGCAGCTGGGAATATTTAAAAGGATTGATCGGTTCATTATTGATCACGGCCAGGGCGTTCTCTGCTACAGGCTTTTGTTGCTGGTCTTTATTCCTGCCCCCGGAAAACCCGCTGTAACTTCCGTAGAACAATAACGGGGTTATAAAGAAGATCAAGGTCACGATCAGAATACTGCGAACATGTTTGCGGAAAAAATATATCATTGCTTATTTCCTTTCTTAACATTAAGGGACGGGCAATATCCTAACCGATTATTCTTACCAGAACAAGCCACCCTGGTTGCGCTGGTGCTTTTGGTTGATATCTCTTACTTCCTTGTTCATGGACTGCATAGAGCTGGAGTTCACAATATACGGAGTGACTAAAATGATCAGCTCCTTTTTCACTTCTTTTAAGGTCTCTTTTTTAAAGAAAGTATTCAGAAAAGGAATATCGCCCAAGAACGGGACCTTCGATTCAACGTTATCCATTCTCGACGTGATCAAGCCACCGATAACAAAGGTTTGGCCATTGCCGACCAGGACCGTTGTTTTGGCCATTGTTGAATTGACCTGGGGTACGCCTGAAGCATCCAGCGCACCATCGCTGATCACCGGGTTGAGGTCGATCTTGATATTATCGTCATCAGTAATTTGCGGAGTAAAGGTGAAATTGATCCCAGTCTGGATGAACAAGACTTCATCGGCTACGACCGTTCCGCCAGTACTCGTTGTAGTCTTCTGCAGTTTGTATCCGATGGAGCTGCCGGTGATCAATGAGGCGGCCTGATTATTCAACGCCATTATTTTTGGAGAAGATAATAGATTGAAATCGCTTCTTTGAGAAAGGGCATTTAAATATAACTGCTGGTCGCCGCTATTCCTTAACACCTTAACGAATAAACCTTCCGAGGTACCGCCTGGCGAGCCGGAAAATCCTGCTGTTTGGGAAAGCACCGTGTTCCCGCCGATCAGGCGGTTGTCCAAAAATTGAAAGCCCATACTGGTGTTACTGTCGGCGTTGATCTCAAAGATCTGGGCCTGGACCATGACCTGCCGGGGCGGAGTATCCAGACGCTTGATCATTTCCGCAACTTTGGGCAATTCCGGACTGTCACCATCGA
>JBAZXJ010000200.1:0-789 GCA_041659865.1 Candidatus Margulisiibacteriota bacterium
GACTATTGCGACTGTAGCCATTGCTATGTTAGGATTATTCTTTGAAAAGGAGTTGTAAATGGAAGCAGCGATCTTCTTTGGTAGTTTATCTATAGCAGCTTTCACTGCTCTTATCTGGCTTCATTTTGACGAAAAGAAACGTCATTCCACCCGTTAATTTAAAATAACCGGATTTATTTCCCATGCCCCCCATCAATGCCGTAAAACTGCTCGAAGAGCTTATTGCCTGCGCTATGCAGGAAAATGCCAGCGATATTCACTTTGAGCCCAAACCAGACGGACTGCAGATAAAACTGCGCGTAGACGGTGATCTGCGCGCAAGCCGGATGCTGGAAAACGTAGCTATTCCCTTACTCTCGACCAGGATCAAGGTCCTGGCAGGAATGGATACCTCGCAAAGCCGCTTGCCCCAAGATGGCCGTTTCAGTTATGAACAACTAGACCTTCGTGTTTCCACTATGCCTATGATCTTTGGCGAGAAGATCGTTATCAGGGTCCTGAACAAACAGGATAGGCTGCGGACCTTGGCAGATCTTGGTATGGGTGAAAATAATTTGCCCAGATACCTCAAGCTTCTCCATTCCCCAAATGGCCTGATCCTGGTCACTGGACCGACCGGCAGTGGCAAGACGACAACTTTGTACGCTAGTATTCTGGAATTACTTTCTGGCCCAAAGAACATAACTACAGTTGAAGACCCCGTTGAATACCAGATCCCGCAAATTAACCAGGTCCAGATCAACGAAAAAGCCGGGCTAACTTTCCCGACCGTGCTCCGTTCCATCCTGC
>JBAZXJ010000200.1:799-3604 GCA_041659865.1 Candidatus Margulisiibacteriota bacterium
TGATCGGCGAGATCCGCGACCAGGAAACGGCCCAAATCGCCGTGAGAGCAGCCCTAACAGGGCATCTGGTCCTGGCCACGCTTCACACCAAAAGCTGTGCCGGCACCATCATCCGCCTGCTGGATATGGGCATCCCTGCCTATCTGGCAGCGGGAGCCATCCAGGGGATAGTGTCACAGCAACTGGTACGCAAGCCAGACGGAGGGCGGAAGGGTGTTTTTGAGATCATGGAGGTCGGCGAAGAAGTCCAGCAGCTGATCAGGTCCGGGGCTAGCGAGAAAGAGCTGGAACGAGCTAATGCGAAGGCCCCCTAAATCCCCCTAAAGGGGGACTTTGACACATGTTTATCAAGAAATAACATCCGTCATTGCGAGGAGTCTTCGACGAAGCAATCTCGGAAGGGGATACTCGTAGAGATTGCTTCGCATGGCTCGCAATGACGGGTGTTTGTTCTGCGCTTTACTGCTTGCTTTCTTTAGAAAAAGAAAAGTATAATTTTATTTATCAAGGGCCTCTGTGCCTTTGTGTCTAATCATATAACAGGAGGTTCTTGTATGGACGCAAAAAAGATCGCTTACTACGCGATGTTGATCGCTTGTGCTTCTCTGATCATTTCCGTAAATAACTATTTCCGCTTCGGTGGGGTGAAAGATTATCAGCGGATGATCCTGCAGATGGAATATCATCTGGAAACCAAGACCAATCTCAATAACGCGATGAACCAGCTAAAAGAGGCAGGCAGTATGAGCGCGGAGAAGAGCAGGGAAGAGGTCGAAAAACGACTGACCAGCGCGGGTCAGATCCTTGGCCTGGCAATCCTTACCGCCGAAACGGAGGACAAAAAGGTCATTTCTGAATTAAAAGATGAAGTCGGTCTGATGAAGGAAGAAGAAGCGCTGAAAAGCGCTGGTTTCAGCAAGAGACTTAGCGAACTGACCAGCAAGGTCAAGGAAGTGACCGAAAAGCCTTTAAAGAGGAAGTAGGGACTGCGCGTTGAAAAGAATATTCCTGCTTGGCCTTCTCTTTTGTTCCTTGGGCAGCCTGCTCCTGGCTGTCCAGCCGCCGGTCGGTGAGACTTTGGTCTACGACCTGACCTATGTCGGCTTTAACTCCGGCTATATGAAGGTCAAAGCTGTTGCCGAAATGTCCCTGGAGGAATTTCTCCAGCAAAAGAACGTCCAGCCGTATGCCGAGTTCTATCAGAACATAATTCCCAAAATAAACACTGCTAACGAGAAGGTGGTCCTGCTTAGAGTGGAAACCTCTGTTGAACAGCTGGACAAAGCCGAAGACATATATATGTTGTCAGGGGCTAACCTGCCTTTGTTCTTTCAGCAATATGCCTTTAGCGGCGCGGAGACGATAACTTTATTCGATCCTTTTACCTATAAGACGAAAACCATAAGTGCGGAGGAAACCAAGGTCCGCAGTTTTCCCTCCCCGGTCACTGAACCGATAACCTTCCTCTATTACATGCGCAACCATCGTAGTAATAATTACCAGCTATTGTTGAGCGACCAGGAATTCTCCTACAGCAAGATCGGCGAAGAAACATTGAAATACCAGGGGAAAGATGTTCCGACAATAATACTCAAAAGCGAACCGACCAAAATGCGCATCTGGCTCTCCAACGATGACCGCCGCCTGCCTCTGCAATTGGCCTACGATTTCTTTTTGGGCAGCGTTATGGTTACCCTTCGCTAGACGACAGCTGGTCATGTGTGAATAGCCCCCGTCATTGCGAGGAGGCATCCGACGTGGCAATCTCTTTAAAGTATTACCCTCCTACCCAGTGTGCCCTCCAGTTAAGACCTCTCCCCTAACCCCTCTCCGCCCGCCTTCGCCTGGCAGAGAGGGGACGGAAGGCTGTGTCTTTTGAATATGACTTCAATATAGGGGTGGCGGTGGAGATAGTAGATCGGCCAGGCAAACCTAAAAGATATAAAAGGGTACTGGAAGATCTACACTCGAGTGGTGGCTGGGATACGCCAAGGGAATTCTTAAAACCGCTAGGTGTTAAGCGGTTTTTCT
Organism: Candidatus Margulisiibacteriota bacterium; assembly: GCA_041659865.1. Lineage (GTDB taxonomy): Bacteria > Margulisbacteria > JBAZXJ01 > JBAZXJ01 > JBAZXJ01 > JBAZXJ01. The sequence goes on from JBAZXJ010000200.1 coordinate 2,831, forward strand.
TTATGGAATGTTTCTTTTTGGCGGCAAAAAGAAATATTCCCGGGGTGCGGGGCAGCGCCCTGCATAAAAAAAGCCGGCCGCAGGCCAGCAGGGGTTAGCGTGTTCGATCCCGCAATTCCGATTGGAATAAAAAATTATTTATGATAATGTTAATTGCACGCTAATAAATATTTATGGAGGATCAAGTGAGAAAATCATTACTAAGCATTCTGACCCTGGCAATTCTATCCGTGACGGTTTTGGCAGTGCCTAACCAATTAACCTATTCCGGAAGGTTGCTCCAGAACGGTGCGCTGGTGAATGCGACCCTGACCATGACCTTCAAGATCTGGGACGATCCAACCTCTATAGTTGCTGGTGACCTGCTCTGGGCTACCAGCAATATTACTGTGCCGGTTAACCAAGGTATTTACAGCGTGATCCTAGATCAGGTCTCCCCAAACATATTTAGTAATGATAATGCTTACTTGGAAGTGATCATCGATCCAACAGGGACGCCAGAAACACTGGCGCCACGGACCAAGATCAACAGCGTCGGCTACGCCTTGCAGGCGGGGGGCTTAACGATGAGTGGTGGCGGTATTGCCGTGGCTGTTGGGCCAACCGGCAACATCGGTATCGGCATTACAGCTCCAACGGAAAAATTTATGGTTACAACGGGGAATTTATCCGTCGTTTCAGGCAATCTACATACCAACCGTCATAAGCTGGCATTTTCCAATACGGCAGATGATAAGAACCATACGATCTATAACAATTTTCTGAACATTGACG
>JBAZXJ010000201.1:0-3571 GCA_041659865.1 Candidatus Margulisiibacteriota bacterium
AATATTGTTTATTGGAAATAGCAAATTGAGATTCCCCTCCATCACGGTAAGCGATCGGCTTCTTTTCTCCCGGATGCGCAGGGTCAGGGATGGTTTTATCTAACAAGATCTGTTCTGCTAATTTCGTAAAAGCAGATCCTCCGCTCAATTCTCCATACTTGACCCTAATATCGTCATGCCTTGCTATTCTTCCCTTTTCATTAAATGGTTTTTCCATACAGTCAGCAACAATTTTCTTGAGGTCTTTCAAGAACTTTTGGCCATCTTTATCTCCGGCTATTGCTTCACTGAATTTCTCGAAATCAATTTCCCCGCCCAGATACTTCTGTACTTCTTTTTTAAAGCTGGCCGAACATTTAGCGAACGGGCCGACGTCATTGGTGACGATATCTTCCGCTATTAGTTTTTTCACCTCAGCGGCAAACGCAGAGGGATCATCTGTTCTTATTTTATTAGCCATCTCCATATCTTGCGTATTATTCCCAAATATACGGGCACTATCTTCTTTAAGATACTCCCTTTTCATTATTCCAATTGTTGCATATTTGAGAAACTTTGCGAGAAATATTCTCCCTTCAGGTTCTTGCTTTAGACTCTCAATTAGTTCGCTGAGCCTAGTCTTGGGGTTGCTTTTATTATATTTATCCAAAAGAAGTAACGCGTTGATATTTGCTGAAGGAACGTCTGTCGAGCTATTGACCATTGGGCTCGCAACATTACTTAGCGTCGCGCTCTTCTTTGCTAGTTGCTCTTTCGTCAATTGAACAACGGGCCCACGTCCTGCCTTTGTCTTTGTCGGTATTGGCGGGGTCTCTCCTCCAGTTGTTACTGGATTGTGCGGTATTTTTCCCATATACAACACCTTCCTTTCAATATCCTTCTATCTTCACTATTCCCAGAACAGTAAGCATTTATACATGTATTTCTTGCCTAAGTAATTTATTCATAAAATATTTGCAATTTTCGCCCGGGGCTTTCGATAATTAACTGCAAGCAGTCAATTTAGGAGCACGTTATGAGTTTCCCCATCAGTTCAGACTACCCAATTATGCTGGCCCAAAATATCCGGACCGGGAACCGGCCAGGGAAAGCTATCCCAAGCATCAATGATCCTGTTGCCAAGAAGCTCAAGCTGACTACTGGCCCTTACCCGATCAGGGACCTGCTTAAAGCAGGAGGCGATCTAACCATGCTCTTAAGCAAGCTTGGTGATAGTACGATCAACGCTTTGGTCAGCTATTATGACAAAAAACTGCCTCTGGAGCCGAAGTATCAAGGCTGTGAGTTCAAATTGCGCAATTCGGCCGTGATCATAACGAAATTGCTGCCAAAGGAGAACCGCCTGCTCTTTACCTACAAGGATCCTGAATTAACAACTTCACTGGTCATAGATCTGGACCTTGCCGGTCAGCCGAGATCGATAGGTTCGATCAATGACAAGAAGAATATCTTCTGGCCGAATTTTCTAAAGACAACTAATGCCTTATATTTACATTCATTATTAAAGCGGTCTTATTAATTAACCGCTGCCAAATACTTTCACATAGTTCTTCAGATGCGCCAAAAACTTCTGCTTATCCCCCTGATCGATGTAATAGGTAGTCTCCCATCTGCCGTCTTCCAGCTTTTGGGTCAGATTCTTGAAGGCCAGCAGAATGTGTTCCTTGCCCTTTGAAGAGCTTAGGTCCATCGGCTCGATCAGGAGTCTTTCCGCCAATCTTTGCAGATCTCTATTTTCGGGGAAGATGCCTTTAATATCGGTCAGGGTCAACGAGGACCAGTAAGTCCCTTTAGCTTTAGCCAGGAGTTTGTTAAGACCCTTGATCAAGCCTTTTGCTTCCGGCATGGTCTTGATCTGTTCCAGGAGTTTTTCCGCATCGGAGATATCCGCCTGCAGGTAGGTTTTTACTGCTGAGTTGAAATCGGGAAGATCATTTAACGTTGCCAGCGGGTCGCAGGCAGTTACTTCGGGCCAGCGTACAGGAGGGATCGCTTGGTCGGCAATGAATAGCGGAGGGATATGCTCCTGAGGAGGCCTGGGTGCCGCTACAGACAATACTGTAGTTTTGCCTACAGGAGCTTTGATCAGCTTTGCGCTCAGGAAATCTCGGCCTATGCTGTGAATGTAGGAATAGCCCATAAAAAAGCACCCGATCCGAATATATTATATCTTCTACTTGATATATTCCCCGACCTGGTGCGTTTTATACCTTGTTACTAAATACTATCAGAATCTATTTCAGGGGCCTTTTCTTCTTTTTTAATAATATCCAGCGTAACGTCTTTGGTGATTATCTCTTTTTTGATGTCGAGAGTGGTCAGCTGTTTAGTTGATTCTTCTAAACCCTTCTTCATATCAGCTACTATTTTGGCTCTTTGCTCTGCCATTTGTTTTTGTTGATCACTTATAACCTTTTCTTTTATCTGTTCAGTAAATTCCTTCAATAGGATATAATTCTTCAACTCAACAATATCGGTCTTATCGACTACCCCATTACCGTCATAATCCATCATCGCGTTAAAATTCTCCGCGCTGACATTTGTACCAAATTTAGCGTTAATCTGGTCTACGCTAAGTCCGGCAGAGCCATCTGCGCCATCCAGGATCGCGTCTAAAATGCTAAGATCATCTGCGTCAACCTTGCCATCCCCTGAGAGATCACCAAATCTGTCTGGATTATATTTTGGTATTGCATCAATAGACATAGGTCACCCCTTTATTTTTCCTGCTATTTAAAACCTCGTCAATTACTAATATTTTCTTGCACCGGTAAACTCGCAGGTGTTGTATACTATTTATTATCCATGCTTTTATTGACTATGTTTGACCCTCAGGGCAAGCTTTGGTATAATACTGGCCATGTTTCGTCGACCGCCGGCAACTATCCTTGCAGTCCATGCCAATAATATATCCAACTTAGCCTCTGAGCTAAGTTCTGCAAATAGCAAGAACCTGATCGATCTTGCGCTGGCAAATGAGCTCTGTCTTTACTTGATCCTGGATAAAAACGTGAACAAGCAAGAAATTTCGGATATCCTGTTTGACCACTTCGCTGAAAGCAGCGACAAAATATGCTATCAAACACGTCTCACCGGGCAGGGCCTAGAATTAGCTGCCATGAAACAGGCAGATCTTGCTGATCTATTAAGCCAGTTTCCCAGGGGACATCCACGTCTAGGCCGGATCTATCCTGAGCTCTGTCCTGGGCTCGCTTTTTATCCTAGACCTCGTGTCTTGTGGTCCCAGTTGCTGGTCGCCCTGCTGATCGTTACTCTGTTGAATATCGCTTTTCTGGCGCTGAATAATTATTCCCTGGAGAGTTCCCAGCGCGCGATGCTCAACGAAGACCTTTCGCTGGTCGCGCAAAACCAGACAACCGGGACTCTGCCAAAGACTGCTAGCCTAACTCTGGAAACCTTGTCCCAGCTTATCAAGCAGGTCTCCACCCCAAAGCCACCGGAAGTATTTCTCAAAGAAATAGGACTCAGCGCTGATCGCTCGAATATTTCCGGATATAGTAAGGGCGGAAATGTTGAGCGCCTTATATTGTATGAGATCGGAAGAGCACAC
>JBAZXJ010000202.1:0-3571 GCA_041659865.1 Candidatus Margulisiibacteriota bacterium
TTAGTGTTCAGCGAAAGATTGCCGAGAAATGAAGTATCGGTCAGATAAAGCACCCCTTTTACCATAGACTACCCTTTTAATAAGATAAAATCAAGCAAAAAAAACCCTGTACCATCATGTACAGGGTTTGAAAGTACTGCAAGAGCTGGCTTGCCTGACCTCCCCTTGGCTATCTTCTATCTTATCGATCTTAATCCTGGATTAGGCTTCGGCAATGTATTAACTGCTGGGCTATTGATCGGCTTTGGCGTATTGATCACCTGTCGTATTGGAGGTTTGATCGGCGTTGTAGTATTGATCACTGGTCTTATTGGCGGTTTGATCGGCATTGTCGGGAGCTTAGTCTGGAGCGGTCTAGTTGTTTGTGGTTGTCCAATCGTCGGCTTCTGACCTAATTCTGCAGCTGCCTGTGTTACAGCTCTGGAGTCTGAAAAGTCGATCGAATTTATCCAGTCCTCTTTGCCACCGTTTATTTTATTCTCTATTCTATTTCCTAAACTCCCTAGCTCTGACAAATTTGCCATTGTCGCCATCTTTCATTACCTCTTTTCTGTTTAGATTATGGTTTTTTTCAACCTCTATACATTATACATACCCAGGCTGAACATATTGTATGCATTTATTTTTGCTGTTTTGTTGCCTTTGGGGGAAGCTGCGGTTTGGATAAGAAAGAAGTAAAAGTACATTAGGAATAAGCATAGAGATCCGGTCTACCCCCCTGGGAATACATAAAGACAAGAATACGGCCTAGTCCTTGCCGCGCATCATGGAAATGGTCTAATGAGAGTCGCAAGATCAGGCTTTAAGCCATTCTGTTGATCATTCCGGAAGTATTTTGGCTAGGGGCGTTCGCTTTACTGTCGAAGCTGGAAGGAAATGAGCGAGCATTATCCCGAATATTCACCGGCGAGATACTTTTTAGAAGGTTCGCGATATTGTAATCCATTGGCTGTTGTCCGCTTAAGGAGGCTGTGGTTGCGGCTTGGCCAGCCCCTCTATTCGCCACTGGGCTCTCGGTCCTTGCGGATTCTTTCGCTTGAGAAGCGGAACGGTCTTCTCGCGTATTCTGTAACAGCTCTTCCTCAAGCATCGAGTCCAGGTCACCGGATCTATCAATGCGGTTCCCAGCAGGAATACGTGCCCCCGCACTTTCCGGAAGGCCTCCTATATTGTTTATCAAATTGATCGTTCCCGACATACCTGCTACCCCCTGTTTTGCGTAAACTATTATCCTTTACGTATATATCGACAAATTCACAAGATTTCATGCATGGAAATATCCCGTTTATTGCTTCCTGGCTTAAGCTATAGCGAGCGCAAGAAAGTTAGAAGAGGATTCCGTCATTGCGAGGAGTCCCGCATCAGGGCGACGTGGCAATCTCGTTAAAGTAGATTGCTTCGTCGGATGCCTCCTCGCAATGACGGGTGTTATGAATGCTTACAGGGCATGGGGACAACGTTCTGATTTCTACCTAACGTGTGCTGAAAATATCTCATCTTGTACATTCCGCCAAATCAAGTATACTATCACCCGGCCTAAAGGGAGAAAAATGGAACAAGACAAGATCAGAAATGTAGCTATCATCGCTCACGTTGACCACGGGAAGACAACTCTCGTGGACCAGCTATTCCGTCAAAGCGGTCTGTTCCGCTCCAACGAGGCCGTTTCCGAACGCCTGATGGATTCGATGGACCTGGAAAAAGAACGGGGTATTACCATCATGGCCAAGAACGGCGCCTGCGAGTACCAGGGCTACAAGATCAATATCATTGATACTCCCGGCCATGCTGATTTTGGCGGCGAAGTTGAACGCGTACTTAACATGGCCGACGGCGCTTTGTTCCTGGTAGACGCGGCCGAAGGCCCAATGCCCCAATCCTTTTTCGTCTTGAAAAAAGCTATCGCCAGGAACCTGCCGGTAATAGTTGTGGTAAACAAGATCGATAAGCCGGCCGCGCGCTGTGAATGGACCGTCGACCAGGTCTTTGATCTCCTGGTCAAGCTGGACGCGCCGGATACTACCCTGGACTTCCCTATAGTTTATGCTTCCTCCAAGGAAGGCTACGCGGCCCTGACTCCCGAAGAGAAGACCGATAACTTGTTAGTCATCTTTGACGAAATTATTCGTTATTTTCCAGCGCCCAAAGGCGACCCGGAAGGCCCTCTGCAATTGCTGGTCAGTTCTCTGCATTACAATACTTTCCAGGGCCGTCTGGCCATCGGCAAGATAACGTCAGGCACGATCAAAGTAGGCCAGCAAGTCGTGGTCGCTCATGATCAGGAAATATTATCTTCCGCCAGGATCTTAAAGTTATTCCAGTTCACCTCCAACCAGCAGATCGAGACCGATTTTGCCGGTACCGGAGATATTGTAGCGGTAGCAGGATTGCCAGATATCAGGGTCGGCCAAACCATAACCGATCCGCAGAATCCGGTCCCTCTGCCTTCCATCCCGATCGATCCGCCAACGATATCGATGAATTTTTTGCCTAACGATTCACCCTTTGCCGGCAAAGAAGGGGATTATGTGACTTCCCGGCATTTGAAGGACCGCTTGAACCGCGAATTGCTGACCGATGTCGCCTTGCACGTTGAGGACCTGCAGGATTCAGCCGGGTTCAAAGTCTCCGGACGCGGCGAACTGCATTTGTCGATCCTGATCGAGAAGATGCGCCGTGAAGGTTATGAGTTCATGGTATCGAAGGCGGCGGTCATCATGAAGGAGAACGATGGGAAAACCGAGGAGCCTTATGAACAATTGGCCATCGACGTTGACGAAGAACATATGGGCCGGGTCATCGAAGCGCTGGGTATGCGTAAGGGCCAGCTAATGGAGATCTCGCAGTATAATGAAATAGCCAGACTAAAATACAAGATACCGACCAGAGGCTTATTGGGTTACCACTCGCAATTCATGACCGACTCCAAAGGCATGGGCATTATGAATTCCGTCTTTGACAGCTATGGGCCTTACTGCGGAGAAATAAAGCACCGCAAGAACGGTGTACTGATCTCCATGGAGCAATGTACGACCATCGCCTTTGCCCTGTTCAACCTGCAGGACCGCGGGGACCTTTTCATGGGACCAGGGGAAACTGTTTACGAAGGCCAGATCATCGGTGAACATTCCCGCGACAACGATCTGGTGGTCAATCCGGGCAAGGGGAAAAAGCTGACCAATATGCGCGCTTCCGGCTCCGATGATGCCGTGACCCTGACCCCTCCGCGCTTAATGAGCCTGGAACAATATATTACATATATCAATGATGATGAATTGGTCGAACTGACCCCAAAGTCGATCCGCTTGAGAAAAGTCCTGCTGACCGAGAACGCCCGGCGCAGAGCACACCAGGCCTAAGCTCACTCGTATCTTAAAGCATCAACCGGATTAAGCTTGGCCGCCTGCATCGCCGGCCAGAGCCCGAAACCTACCCCGATCGCCACGGAAAATCCCACTGCCATAATGATACTGGCGACCGAGATCTTCACCGGCCAGGAAGCCAGCGAAGCCAACAGCGCTCCGATACCCAGACCGCAGGCAATACCTAACAACCCGCCGGTGATCGTCAG
>JBAZXJ010000203.1:0-3565 GCA_041659865.1 Candidatus Margulisiibacteriota bacterium
TGTGCGCGAGACGCTTTCGATAACCGACCGTGCCTATATCGTGCATCAGGGCTCGATCTTGTTCTCCGGTACTTCCCAGCAGATCTCCGACGACCCCGAAGCCAGAAAGATCTATCTGGGCGAAAAATTCAAGATGTAATTATGTTCAAACTCATCGATCGCTATATCTACAAAGAACTTTTATATCCCTTCCTTTTTGGTGTTACTGCTTTTACGATGATCCTGGCTGGCGGTGGTATTCTGCCCAGCCTGGTCGGCGAAGCTTCTCGCTTTGGTATTCCATTTAATGAAATGATCAAACTCTTGTTGTTCCGTTTGCCGGAAATGATGGTCTATACCTTTCCGATGTCGATGCTCTTGGCCGCGCTTTTGGCCTTTGGCCGACTGTCAGGGGATAGTGAAGTTACCGCCTTCAAAGCAGGTAAGATAAGCTTGTTCCGGCTGATCATTCCGGCCCTGCTGATCGGGATCATTGTAACTTGTGCGACCTTTGTTTTCAACGAGTTCGTCGTGCCCTGGTCCAATACACAAGGCCAAAAACTGACCGATACCGTACGCCATAACCCACCGCTGGCCGTAAAAGAGAACGTCAATATGACCGAGTACGACAAGGGGTATTTAAAACGTATTACTTTCGCCCGCAAACTGACCGGTCAGGTCATGGAAGAGGCCGCGGTCTCCGAATTTGACCAGGGCCAGTTCCGCCGCGTGATCTTCGCCAAAAAGGCGATCTGGAAGCAGGGCGGAGGCTGGATCTTCCAGGACGGGATCATGCACCAGTTCTCCCTGGAAAACCCGGAATCAGTGTTCGTGGTGACCTTCAAGGAAGAGGAGATCAACCTTAACGTCAAACCGGAGGAATTGCGCCAGGAACAGCGCGACCCCAAATCCATGAACTATCTGGAATTAAAGCGCTATATCGAACTGATGAACCGTACCGGCTCCAACGTCAACGAAATGCTCCTGGAACTCAACCGCAAGATAGCTCTACCTTTCGCCTCATTCCTCTTTGTCCTGCTCGGCGCCCCCCTGGGTCTCCGTCCTCAGCGCAGTGGTGGGGCGATCGGCCTGGGTTTAAGCATAATCGTCGTTTTTTGTTACTATTTACTGACCTCGGTCGGTGTCTGGCTGACCCTGGCCAATCTCATCTCCCCCTTTGCCGGCGCCTGGCTGGCTAACGTGCTGATCGCGGCTACGGGGTGGTATTTGCTGCAGAAGGCCACGAACTAGGCACAAAGGGAAGGTGTCACAGCGTTACATTTTTATGTGTCATTCCCGCGCAGGCGGGGTAGGTAGTGGTCCTGTCTACTTTCGAGATATCAAAATCGTTTAATTTATTAAGGGAATGTGGTACTATTTTAATTGTATGATCAAACGAAAATTAACAATTAATAATTTGAAAAAGAAAATCGAAAGAGCGATTCCCGATCAGAAGAACGTATCTGTCTACCTTTTCGGCAGTTACGCCCGCAAGGGTCAGTCAGCGGAAAGTGACGTCGATTTGATGGTCCTGGCCGATAAAGAGAATTCTGCCAGAATTATTGTCAGAGAACTGTATAAGAAACTATCTGATGTGGAAATTGATTACGACATTTTAAGTTGTGCTACAAGTAGCTTTAGGAAAAGATCAGATACCAATGATTTATACAGGAATATTCTTAAAGAGGGAATAGTTCTTTATGGAAAAGGCCTATAAGGCTTGGCAAGAGCAATGAAAACAAAGGAGACATGACCGATGTATAAAACAATAGAAGCTATTTATGATCATGGGAAGGTCTATCCAATTGACAAGAATGTTCATCTTGGCAAGTCGATGGTGTTGATCACTATTTTAGGGGCGGTCGGTAAAGAAACAGGCAAGTTAAGTTCAAATGATCTTAAGAAATTCGCTAAGTCAATTAAACTATCTGAAGAACCGTTGAAATTCCAAAAAAGGATGCGTAATGAGTGGAAATAGCAGGTTATTGCTCGATACTAACGCGGTCCTGTACTTATTAGGCGCAAGCTCTCCCTGTGAATTTTTGGAAGGTAAAGAGATCTACATCTCATTTGTTACCGAGCTGGAGCTATTGTCTTATCCTTCGCTAACTGCATCCGAAGAACAGAATATCAACTTTTTTCTAGCCAAGTGCCGAACCATTGATCTGGCCAGGAAGATCAAGGACAATGCTATAAAACTGAAAAAGGCGCATAGCATAAAATTACCGGATGCTATCATTGCCGCGACTGCATTATGCGAAGGCCTTGTCTTGGTGACGAATGACAAGAAATTATTACAGTTAAGAGAGATAAAAACACAGCGTTTTAGCGGATAGAACAAAGTCCCCCTTTAGGGCTGCGCCCGGCGTATGCAGGGGGATCTAGGGGGCCAAAATCCCCTCATTATCAGGAGGTAATCATCATGTATAAAAAACTACCACTCACCGTCCTCTTCTTCACCCTGCTCTTCAGCGCCGCGCCTCTGGCCGCGACCTGGAATGACGGTGATAGCGTTACGCATTATCTTAACGGTTATGTTGGTTTGAACAACTCTGCTCCTGACGCCATGCTTACCCTTGGCGCGAACAGCGGCAGCCAGGGTTATATCCGTTTCAGGGGTGGGACAGCAGCAGAGGGGAATATCTTTCATGATAATATTTACGGCTTATATCTCGATACCAGCGCAAATGCATTGCCGATAAGGATCGACGGATCGAGGCTGGTTTTAGGTATGTTGGGCAACGTCGGCATCGGGACGACGGCGCCATGGGGAAAATTACATGTGTATGAGGCAGGAGATGCACAAAGACCTTTAATAATCAATAGTAATTCTACTCTTGAAACTGCAGGGAAGTATATTGGAATGATGTTCGCTGGCGCATCCGGAGGGGTTCCGAATGCCGTTATTGATGCTTATACTTTTGGAGCAAATAACATCGGTCTCAGATTTGGGACTTTTAATGGTGCTTTACAAAATTCAATGGTAATTACTGGTGTCGGCAACGTCGGAATCGGCATGACCAATCCTTCAGACAGACTAACGGTTTCCGGCAATGTTGCGATACGTTCGCTGGGTGGCAGTGTGATAGATGCCTCTAATCTGTTTATAAGTGATACCTCTACCGGTAGTATCGGTGCCGGGGCGGGAATATCCTTTGTTGGCCGATACAGCGGCAATCCGGCGGAATATGCTCTTGTAGCCACGATAAAAAGTATGAAAGAAAATAATACCGCCGGAGATTACGGCGGTGCGCTGGCCTTTGGTTCCCATGGAGGTGCTCTGACCGAACGGATGAGAATAGGTTCTACAGGCAACGTCGGTATCGGGACAACGATCCCAAATGAGCTGTTAGATGTATCTGGTGGGAATTTAGCTTCGATCAGATTAACTTCAACAGGAGCTCCCGCAATTAGACTTTATAGTACCGGTGCGGATTCGGGCGCGAGGAATTGGGCATTATTAACGAACCTTGTGCAATTTGGTGATTTTGATATTTCTCAATCTAATACTCGACTGGGGAATCCTCAAGGTGCAGGTGGTACCAGCAGATTACATATCGATAATAACGGCAACGTTGGTATCGGT
>JBAZXJ010000204.1:0-3562 GCA_041659865.1 Candidatus Margulisiibacteriota bacterium
TCCGGACCTGACGATCATTGCGGATGAAGTGGCGGTGAAGAAAGAGCGGCCTTTTCTTCAGAACAGAGGGATCAAGACGGGTAAATTGCACTGAGTTCTGGTCAATGACCATCCTTCTTTCCAGGCAACCATTAAATTTCTGCAATTCCCCGCATTTTCCCTCGATATTATATAAGCATGTTAAAATGATCATCCTTGTGCTAATAGATACTCCGAAGATACGGGTCAGAGGAATAGAAAATATACAGATCGAGCTGTCCCAGATTCTTCTCCTCATCCAAAAATAATTGGGAAAATCCCCTTATTCCCTCGATATATTAATACCATAAACCACTGGCAGGTGGTCGTTCGGGCTTAAAAAGCCTTGGGAAAACATCGATAAAGGAGTAAAAATGCTTACAAAGATAATCAGTACAGTAGAGCAGTTACAGAGAACAAGTAAAACAGAACCTGAGGTGTTTGGGACCTCTGCCCAGACAGTAGAGCGAGCACGTCAGGCCATGGACCTGCCCAAGAGAGCAAGAGATCTTTATGAATATATCGCTACGAAACGGCTGGTCGGTCTGGTACCGGATATCGGCTTTACCCGGGAAGGCCAAACGGTCAAGTCAATTACTTTGCCGAACAGTGATGTCCTCAGAATATTCCCGGAGAGCTACAACGCCATGATCCTGTATTCCATCCTGAACAAACTGGTCAAGGGTTCGCTGGTCTATATGGGGGATCCTGGTCTGGGCAAGACCACGGCGGCTACCATAATGGGATTGTGCACAGGACGAACCTATAACGAAGTAAAGATCGAAGTAGTGCACGGCCACCCTCAATTGACCGTAAGCGATCTGTACGGCCGGTTGAGCATTGTGGCCTACAAAAAAGGCAAGGTCAGGGTCATGTGGCATCCACGAATGAAGAATAAAAAGGCCGACCTGATCATTGATGAGATCAACCGCATTCCGACCAAGACCCAGTCCACGCTCCTTAGCCTGCTGGCGGAACGTTATGTTGAAGTGTGCGGCAAGATCTGCAATGTCAATCTCCGTGCTGTATTCGCCACCATGAATGACCGGAATGGGGGAGGAACATACGAGCTGATGCATGCTTTGCGGGACCGTTTTAACATCGCGGTAATTGCCTATCCTAGAAATCATATGTATACCTTAGACCTGCCTGAAAACACGGATCCGATCCCTGAAGGATACCAGTTCAAGGAAGAAGAGCTGCCAGCGATACGAGAACAGATCACCAAGATTCCAATATCTGACGATGCCAAAAGGCGTTTACAATTCTTCATGTCCATGGTCAACCCGGCAGAAGCAGCTTCCCATGACCCAGAACATGCCAGCAAGGCTAACCTATCCGGTTCCAACGTCAAGACCGCCTATCTGTTCAATGCTAAGGATAATAAAAACAATACTGTTCATGATGATGCCAAGGAATATCCCGGTGCCTGGTTCGAAGGTACCCTTAGCGACCGGTTCATCCCTTCAGTGTTCTCATTTGCCAAGGCCCTGGCCTGGTTCCGGGGTAAAAAGCAAGCGGATACGGAGGATGTGGCCGTGGTGGTCAGAGCCGCATTATTACATAAGGTCATTCCAACAGATCATATGATGAAAGTGGACCTCAGCTATAAATTCGATGCCTGGGCCCGTTGCCGGGCGATGTGGGAAAAAGCCATGGAAAAATTCAATCAGAAGCATGGTGATACCTATCCAGAGACCCATACTGCTTTGCCGAAAGTTCCGGCTTTCTATAGCGAAGAGCAATATAACCAGGCGAAAAGTTATAAAGATATCTGGGCTTTACAGAAGGCCGTGTCCCAATTGCCAACTCCCCAGCAGAAACTGGCCTGTATCACCAAGTCCATGCAGGAATATGCCAATAGTTATAAGGACGGCTCCGCCGGGCTGGATGAGTTACTGGCAATGCGCCTGGTGTTCCAGGAGGTATATTCTGAGGTACTGGTCAACAATGTTGCCCAGGAAAGTACTGAAATTTCCGGTCTGGAGCAAACAATGAGGCAGTTAGGTATGTATCAGGAAGTATCACTGGCTGGTAAGAGTGCAGGTGCAGTTATTGTCACCGAAGCAGGATTAAAACAATTACTGGGGACCGCTGATCTTTCCGGTCTTTTTGCCGCATGCCCCAAAAAGGACTATAAGGTCACTCCGACAGGCGTGATGGTCGACCTTGACCTGCATCAGCAAAAAGCCATTCTGAAAGCGCTGACCGACAAATATCCCCAAGTGGTCGACAAGAAACTCGGCTTGATCACGGCCGAGGGGGTTGCGCAGACAGGCAATAACCTAAATGAGCTATTACAGAAGAATTGCGTTAGCTGGTTCTACAGCGGGGAACGCAAAGCTCTGCCCAAGGGTTCTGACAAATATCTGTCTGCGGGGATCGTCACGGCCAAGGAACTTTTCATACCGAAAAAAGATAACTCCTTTACCATTCACCAGATCAACAGCAAGTCCAGCGGTGAGAAAGTGCCGGAGACGCATGATGAGCAGGGCGCAATGGTCCTGGCAGGTCAGTTGTAATAAAGCGAACAGGTCAAGCTATTATGTACAAGATCATCAAAATGACGTCCGGACCGGTCAAGGGGACAGGCAATAAGGGCGATGCGCCGGCCAGACGATTCTCGCAAGACGAGATCGATCTGCTTTGGCAAAAGGTTTCTCCGCTCCTGGGCTATGTGAACTTACGACAGCCGACGCTTATTCCCGATCAGGCAGCCCTGGAAAAATATCCGGAAATGGCAGATGTGATCGGCGGGATCTCGATCTCGACCAAGGAAACCTATATTAATTTACTGCGTTACCTGGATTCCTTCGGACCATTTTGCGATAATGATTGGCTGGAATTGACCCAATGGTTCTCCTCAGCCAGGCTTGATGTTAATGATGACAAGGTTCAGGTCACATTGCGTTTCTTCGATGAAATAGCAGGCCAGGTAAATTCCGGCAGGATATCGAAGGACCAGGGGGCGTTTTTGGTATATATGTCCTTATTGTTAGCCCATGAAATGGGCCATCATAAATGGATCCCTTACGATGTCAAGAATTCTTTACTGATAATTGATTCGGCCTTTGCGGTCACCAAGGATCAGGAGGCGGCTTCCTATCTGACCAACGCTTACGAGGACCTGGTCATCAATAACCGGCTATTTCAGGAACGACGGCTGCCCTTTCATTTAATGTACAAAAGAATGGCCGAGACCAAAGCTGGTTCCTCTCGCTTCTGGCAACTATATATTTCTACCTACCAGACACTTTTTGGGGAAAAGATAGCGAGCAACAAGCAGCAGTCCCCTAAATTGGCTGATGACGTGCAGAAACTGGCGCAGATCATAGCGGACAGCAGGACCGAGAACTTTATTGAGAATTGCGGAGAAGCCGTAAAGATCATGAAGGAATATTTTGCTAAGTCTGACGCCGGAGGCAAGATGCTGGACAGGGATATCACCCTGAAGAGAGGCGAGCAGGGAGAGAAGGGCCGGACTGGAAATGAACCGGTCCAGGGCAAAGAAAAGACACCTGGCAAAAAAGGGCAAGCCCAAACT